>PMIG01000177.1 GCA_003157055.1 Bacteroidales bacterium
TTTCGATAAGCCTTGAAGGGGGGATTCTTTCTGTTTTTTCAGGGCCGGATCTTTTAATCACTTTGTTAATAGCTTCATGAAGACGTTCTTTCGGGAAAGGTTTTAAAAGATAATCCACGGCATTCATTTCAAATGCCTTAATTGCGAACTGATCATACGCTGTTGTGAATATTATTGCCGGCTTTTCAGTCATGACTTCAATTAATTCGAAACCGGTGAGCCGGGGCATCTGGATATCCAGAAATACCAGATCCGGTTTTAATTCGGAGATAGTCTTTAAACCCGAGAAACCATCTGCACATTCAGCAATAATATCAATTTCCGGAGCATCATTAAGATAATACCTCATGAGTTCCCTTGCCGGAGCCTCATCGTCGATTATTACTGTTCTTAATTTTTTCATATATGAAGAGAAGATTTGTTTATGCAAATTCTGCAGGCATGTAAAGGTTCACAGTAAACACACTATTCTTTTTTTCAGTCCTGAGGGATGCTTTGTTGCCATAAATGAGTTCGAGCCTTCTTATAACATTCAGCAGCCCTGTGCCTGTGCCTTTTGCCGACGAAATCCCGTTCTCGTAGCTATTGCTGATAGTGATTGCAAGGATACCTTCAGATACTCTGGCAGTTGTTATAATACTTACACATCCGGTGCTTTCATATACCCCGTGCTTAACAGCGTTTTCATAAAGCGGCTGAAGAAGCATCACGGGAATTTTCGCCTCCAGCGTTATTCCTTCGATATGCTCTTCAGTAGAAAGTCTGTCACCAAATCTGACTTTTTCAATATCAAGATACAGCCTCAGGTTATCGAGCTCGCTCCTGAATGAAACAGGCTGCTCATCCTTTCTTGAGAGAGCATATCTCATGAAATCAGAAAGCTTTACAACCATGCTCCTTGCCTTTTCCGGATCGGTAACGGTAAGAGAGCTGATTGAATTAAGGCTGTTGAAAAGGAAATGGGGATTGATCTGCGATCTCAGCATTTTAAGCTCGGTCTCTTTTACCAGACTTTCAAGCTTTGCTTCACGGGCACTCTTTTCTGATAGGTTTGTAAGGCTTTCAAAGAGAAAGTATGTAAGGATTATCATGGTATAGATAATGACTCCTATTCCTATCCTGTAAGGGAATGTGGCATCCCAGTACTGCTGGTAATTATTTTCCTGGTTGAACACGAGGAGCATTATCATCTTTGTGATGAAGATCCAGAGAGATACTGAGACAGCTCCGGTAAGCACAAGATTCATAAAAATAGAAGAGGGCCTGGCTCCGCTCTTGTTAAAGAAGTTGAATGGAAACCAGAGCGACAGGGCAATCCCGGAAAAGATAAGCAAGGATGCTATTGAATCGACGATGCTGATGTTAGTAAAGCTGCCAAAAGCATAATAAAATAAAAGTGCCTGGCCAAGCGAAAGTAAAAGCCAGGCCAGCCACCATACAATCAGACGTACCCTGTTGCCAAGGACGGGATGTTTCATCTTTAATTCTTAGTAACTTTTTATTTCGCCTCCGCCAAAGACAACTGCACCTTTGATAACAAGCTGACTTGTTGAATCAACCGTACGGCCCGGGGCAATTTTGCGTGAGTCGCTGAATCCTCCGAGCACAGGAGTAACTTCTAACGTCACATACCAGTTATCGGGTACAATGATTGTAGCACCGCCGAAAACGCATGCAATCTCAATTTCATTTCTGCCAGGAGCCAGCTTGGCTTTGGTAAGGTCAAGTTCTATTCCGCCAAAAACTGACGAAATCCTTCCACCCCTGAAATTTTCTGAAACGACCTGGCGTTCTCCGCCGCTGAATACATTCACATAATCAATATAATCGTCGCCTGATGATCCGGCAGTGCTCACTGCACGCCATCCCTTTCGCTTTGAGACGATAAAAATAATACCAATGATAATAAAGATTGACGGCCAGAACATGTCGTACATGTGGAATGTCTCCTCGAAGAGCCGGGGAATCATGAAGAACCCGCCAACGGCCATTACAATAATTCCGCCTGTTTTTTCAGATGATCCGAGGGTCATTATAAGCCCGATAGTTACAAGAAGCATTGGCCAGCTGAAGATCACGTGGTCAATGAATTCAGGGAAAAACCCCGTATTTCTGATAACCAGGAATAAGCCGGCAAGAACCAGGACAACTCCTATAAGTACCCTGTTGTTTGTAAGATGATGATGCTCATGCTTGTGATAGCGATGATCGTCTCTGTATTCGTTATTTGTTTCCATAGCTGTAAATTTATCTGATTTTTAATTAATTTTCTTACGGTTCCTCTTAAAGAAGGAAGAAATTATAAATGATAACCCAAGCAGGACTATTACACCCGGCCAGTAAAAGGTTTTCATTGCATCGGGGATTCCGCCGTAATAATGGTCCATCAGGAACCAGACGCCTCCCGCTATGAGCAGCAACCCTCCGGTAAAATGAAGGTTAAGAAGAAGCAAAACGCCGATGAATATCATTGCTGTCTCCCAGGTAAAGTACTCCTTTACACTTCCGAGGTGGAGCATATCATTCGTCGCAATCAGAAGAGCAACCCCGAGCAGGATAAAGAAAAGCCCAATACTAATACCCGGATGATGCTCTCTGCGATTTTCACAATATTTATCTTTACGTCCCATAATTAAGATTTTATATCTGTGTCAAAAATAATTCAACATGAAAGGGAGCGTTAAAGGAAATCGGTGAATAACGGTTTTTTAACGGTATTTGGCTGTTTATAGCGGAAAGTGTTACTTTTTTGTTGATAATTTTTTTAATTAAAGAAGCTTTCATATTTTTGCAGACCAAAATTTGCAGAGATGTCCGGATTATTTACCATACCAATAGGAGGTTTGAAAGAAGGGCATCAATCTTATAATTTTGAGATTAACAAAGAGTTTTTTGATCAGTTTGAAGAATCGGAGATAAAGGAAGGAAGCCTGACAGCGGTGGTTGGAGCAGATAAACTTGCTACTCACATTGACCTTTCTGTCAGGATTGAAGGGAGTGTTAATATCTCATGCGACAGATGTCTGGAACTGTTCCGGCAGCCGTTAAGCTGTGAGAACAGGCTCCTGGTTAAATTCGGCCCTGTAAGTGATGACAGCGACCCTGATATCATTACCCTGCCGGCAGATGAGAATGAATTGGACCTTCGCCAGTACTTTTATGAGTATATTTTCCTTGCCCTTCCGATTCAGAGGATGCATCCCGTCGATAAGAACGGGAAATCCGCCTGTGATCCCGAAATGCTGAAGAAGCTGAAGGAGCATATTGCAGATGAGGAAATTACAAATGATCCCAGGTGGGATGAATTAAAGAAATTAATGAACAATAATTAAACAGAGAAAAAATGCCAAATCCCAAACGTAAACACTCGAAAACAAGAACAGCGAAGCGCAGAACTCATTATAAGGCAACTGCACCCACTGTAGCCACTTGTTCAAACTGCGGATCTTCGGTTCAGTTTCATAGGGTTTGTCCGGAGTGTGGTTTTTACAGGGGCAAGCTTGCTATTGAAAAGAAGGCAACTGCCTGACGAGGTATAACCAACCTGTAATGCTATGAAAATAGGCCTTGATGTTATGGGTGGTGATTATGCGCCCGATTCTATTGTGGAAGGCGCTGTTGATTCCCTGATGCATTTATCTTCTGCCGATGAACTTATTCTCATTGGCGATGAGCCATCCATCCTTAAGAAACTGGAGGAGATGAAGATAAAACCATCCCGTTTTAAAATCGTTCATACTTCCCAGGTTATTGAAATGGGTGATATTCCGGCAAAAGCGTATGCCCAAAAACCGGATTCCAGCATTGCTGTGGGCTACAGGATGCTTAAAGAAGGTAAGATAGATGGATTTTGCAGTGCCGGCAATACCGGAGCAATGCTGGTAGGTGCGACTTACACCGTAGGCGCAATCCCCGGAGTTCTTCGTCCTGCCCTTGCAACCATACTGCCTGCCATTGATGACCGTAATGCTGTTATCCTCGATGTAGGGCTTAATGTTGACTGTAAGCCTGATGTGCTTCTGCAGTTCGGGATACTTGGAAGCATATTTGCAAAATATGTGTTAGAAGTAACAAATCCCAGAGTTCGACTTTTGAATATCGGAGAAGAAGAATCAAAAGGAACAGCTGCAGTGAAGGCAGCCTATGAACTTATGAAGGATCACCCGGGGATCAATTTCGAAGGGAATATCGAAGCTAACGGACTCTTTCAGGAAACAATGGCTGATGTCATTGTCTGCGATGGGTTCGTCGGCAATGTTATATTAAAGCAGACTGAAGCTTTCCACCATGTTTACAAATTAAGAAATCTCCAGGATGCCTATTTTGACAGGCTTGATTTTGAAAGTATAGGGGGAACGCCGATTGTCGGCATAAATGCAAATGTCGTGATTGGTCATGGCATTTCAAGGAGAAAGGCTATCATGAACATGATTCTTCAGACCTGGGCGGTCGTTCATGTGAACCTTGCTCAAAAGATTAAAGAGGCAATTTAATTATGGGTAAATTACGAGCTGCCATCACCGGAATCCATGCATGGGTTCCGGAGTACAGGCTTACCAACCAGGAGCTTTCAAAAATGGTCGACACTTCCGATGAGTGGATAATGCAGCGCGTCGGAATAAAGGAACGAAGAATATTGAAAGGTGAAGGCCTCGGAAGCTCCGATATGGGATTCGAGGCAGTCAGTGGATTGCTTGAAAAGACAGGAACTGCACCTGAAGAAATTGACCTTCTTATCTGTGCAACAGTCACTCCCGACATGCTTTTCCCTGCGACTGCAAATATTATCTCCGACAAGGTCGGAATAAAAAATGCTTTTAGCTTTGATATTAATGCCGCCTGTTCGGGTTTTCTGTTCGCCCTTCAGACAGCAGCTGCATATGTTGAGACCGGCAAATACAAAAAGGTAATAGTTGTCGGAACCGACAAGATGTCTTCAATCACTGATTATACCGATCGTTCGCAATGCCCGCTTTTCGGCGATGCAGCGGGGGCAATCCTGCTCGAGCCAGCTGAAGAAGATTATGGTATAATAGATCATATTTTTTATACCGACGGATCGGGAAGAAAATATCTCCATCTTAAAGCAGGGGGTTCGGTGAAGCCGGCTTCCCATGAAACGATCGACGCAAAGGAACATTATCTTTATCAGGAAGGACAGAGCGTATTTAAATTTGCCGTGGTTAACATGGCAAACGTGGCTGCTGAGATAATGGAACGCAACAATCTTAAATCTGAAGATATAACCTGGCTGGTCCCGCACCAGGCAAACCTGCGGATCATTGACGCTACGGGACGGAGAATGGGTCTCCCTCCTGAGAAGGTGATGATTAATATTCAAAATTACGGAAACACTACGAATGCAACTATTCCGTTGTGCATATGGGAATATGAAAACAGGCTGAAGAAGGGCGACATTCTTATACTTGCTGCTTTCGGCGGCGGCTTTACATGGGGATCAATCTACCTCAAGTGGGCATACGATCAAAAATAAATGCCCCATTTCCTGAAGGAGGGGATTATGATGGTTGCTGATTGAAAAGTCCCCTTCAGGGGATTTAGGGCTGACATATTACTTTTCATTGCAATAGTTTTTATATTTGTCAGTTATTAAGTTCATATCTTATAAATTTTAACTGCTATGGCAAAATACAACGAGACTGAAACAGCTGCTATAAACCTTATAAGTAACGGCACCGATATTACCGGCGATATTAAATCCACCGGCGATATCAGGATTGACGGAACACTTTCCGGCAACCTGTCGACAAAAGGGAAAGTGGTTATCGGTCCGACAGGAAAGGTAAAAGGCGAAATCATCTGCAAAAACTCCGAAGTATCCGGCAGCATTGAAGGGAAGATCTGCGTAAATCAACTTCTTATTCTTAAAGCTTCTTCAAAAATTCTTGGCGATATAGCAACATCAAAACTTTCTATTGAACCCGGAGCCCTATTCTCCGGAAACTGTAAAATGAGTGAAAACGTCAACAATGGAGGAGCAGGAATCGCAAAAGAAAAAGAACCAGACAGAGTCGGCAAATAAAGGTATAAAAGACTTTGGAAGGTATTCGGGCCTTGCATTCCAGATGGTCGCACTAATCCTATTGCCCACCCTGGGCGGGGTCAAGCTCGATAAACTGACAGGATGGCAAACCCCTGTCTTCACAATAATTCTCTCCCTTCTTGGTGTATTTGCTGCGATCTATTTTACGGTTAAGGATTTTATTAAGTAAACCTTCACTTGAAACCGCTTTTAAAATATTCCATTCTTCTCATACTTCTTGGCATCCTGCTTATTTCGGCGGCATTTCTTATCAATAATCTGTTTAGCGCCGGATTCAGAACCCGTGAGGTGGCTATTGCATCATCCGTTTTTATAGCAATCATATTAATATGTATGGCTCTTTTTTTCAGGGGACAATCGAGAGAACCGGATTCAAAAGTCATGCACACTCTTATCTCTGTAAGCCTTAAATTCCTTATGGAACTGGTCTTTGTTTTCTTCTGGTTTTTAATTGCTAAAAAAACCGGATTATCATCTGTGATATTATTTTTTGTCTTATATTTAACATTCACTTTGTTTTTAATATTTGTTATATTTAAAACACTGAAGCGCAAATCATTATAACAAGCACATATTTTGAAAAACAGGATTCTCATACGACTCTTTTATATTTTTCTGCTTGCGGCATTTTTTATTCCGTTGTCAGCCCAGAATGAGCCGGTCCCGAAAAAAGATTCAACTGCTTTTGATGCCAGCACATTTATTCTTGATCATATTGCCGATTCGCACGAATGGCATATCCTTACAAAAAAGAACGGAGATGAAGTGGCCATTTACCTTCCGGTAATTCTTTACAGTAAGGAGAAGGGCTTCAATATCTTTTCATCGAAAAAACTGGCAGACGGTAAAATATATAACGGCTATAAGCTTCAGGAAGCAGGTGATCTCAAAGGGAAAATTTTTTTAACTAACGAAGCCGGTGAGATCGATGAAAAAAAAGCACCTCTCGACTTTTCTATTACAAAAACTGTGGTCGGTATGTTAGCTGCAGCATTGATCGGCCTTTTGCTTTTCATTTCCCTCGGACGGTCATATAAGAAAACCGGGATAAGCTACCCGAAGGGCATCCAAAGCTTTCTTGAACCGGCAGTTCTTTTTGTCCGCGACGATATTGCNNTTCTTTTTTATACTCATAAACAATGTGATGGGGCTTATCCCATTTCCGCCCCCTTTCGGGGCAAACGTTACCGGTAATATTGCACTTACATTCGTGCTGGCAGCATGTACGTTTTTTATTACCCAATTAAGCGGTAACAAAACATACTGGAAACACATCTTTGCTGCACCGGGAGTCCCTTTCTGGCTTCTTCCTATTATGATACCGGTTGAGATAATAGGCCTTTTTTCGAAACCCTTTGCGCTCATGATCCGACTCTTTGCCAATATTACGGCGGGTCATATCATTGTGCTTAGTCTTATCTGCCTTATATTCATCTTTGGTTCTGTCTGGGTATCTCCAGTATCAGCATTCTTTGTAATTTTCATGGATTGCCTCGAGCTTCTTGTGGCATTCCTTCAGGCATATATTTTCACTCTTCTTTCATCGCTGTTCATCGGAATGGCAATGCCGGAAGAGCATCATTAATATTTTCGTTTAACTAAAAATCTGAATTATGACAGGTACAATGGCAGCAGTTGGAGCAGGTCTTGCAGTGATAGGCGCTGGACTTGGTATCGGGAGAATCGGCGGTTCGGCAATGGATGCTATAGCACGGCAGCCGGAAGCATATTCAAAAATACAGTTGGCCATGATCATTGCTGCAGCTCTTGTTGAAGGGGCAGCTCTGTTCGCAATTGTAGTTGCTCTTATTGCAAAATCGTAGTAAGAGAAGGAACATGGAAGCCTGCAACGGTTGGTTGCAGGTCTTCTTTTAATTAATAACGATTTAATTTTCAGAATATGATATTATTGGCAAATAGTCTTACTTCCCCGGCAATAGGACTGATCTTCTGGTCAATTCTGATCTTTGGCCTCTTCTTTTTCCTGCTGGCGAAATTTGCCTGGAAGCCGATCCTCTCTGCCGTAAAGGCAAGGGACGAAATGATAAAAGGCTCCCTGGCTTCTGCAGAGAAAGCGCGCGAAGATATGCTTAAACTCCAGAGCGATAATGAAGCAATCCTTAAGAAAGCCCGCGAAGAACGTGAAATGATCCTCAAAGAAGCAAGGGATGTCCGCGACAAGCTTATCGGAGAAGCCAAGGGAAAAGCAACGGAAGAGGCAGAAAAAATAGTGGAAAAAGCCTTAGCCGGGATTGAGCACGAAAAGGCAAAAGCTCTCTCGGAAATCCACGAACAGGTTGCAAGTCTTTCAATTGATATTGCTTCCAAGATACTGGGAGAGAAACTTTCAAAGAGCGACGAACAATCAAAGCTGATTGAAAAGTATATTAAGGATATTAACCTTAACAAGAATTAGCACATTGCTTTACAGATGAACGACAGTAAAATATCCGTCAGATACTCACGCGCTCTTTTTGAAGCGGCACTCGATAAAAAGATCCTCGATAAAGTGTATAACGACATGATCTTTATTTCCGAAATATGCTCGATGCCGGAAATGAAGGAATTTCTCTACAGCCCGATAATTGTGCCATCAAAAAAAATCGATATACTTCATCGGATATTAGAAAAGAATGTCGAAAAACTAACCCTCTCCTTCATTGACCTTGTTGTACGAAAGGAGAGAGAGAGTTTTCTTCCTGCAATGGCAAGAGTATTTAAGCATGAGACGAAAAAGTATGAAGGGATTACGGAATCAGTTCTGACAACTGCCGTGAAAGTAGATGCAGG
>PMIG01000014.1 GCA_003157055.1 Bacteroidales bacterium
CTTCCGGCAATTGCAAGAAAAAAATACAAAAATCTACTATCATCCTATGAATCACTAAGATACGAAAGCAAAGTCTCGAAATACAACAATTTTAAAGATGGGAATAACAGAAACCTCGGAATAATTACATGTGGCATTGCATACAACTATTTAATGGAAAACATTGGAGAATCAAACACTGATTTTCCGGTACTTAAAATATCGGCTTACCCTTTTCCAAAGGAGCTGATTAAGGTTATTACCGGGAGATGTAAAGAGATTCTTATTCTGGAGGAAGGAGCTCCGCTTATTGAAGATGCTATCAGGGGAATACTTGACGAGGGGATCAAAATCTATGGACGGCTTGATGGAACTGTACCACGTGATGGAGAGCTAAATCCTGCCATTATAGCAAAAGCAATAGGGTTGCCTGTAAGTTATGGGTTGGATGTTCCTTCGCTGGTAAAAATGAGACCTCCTTCCTTTTGTGCTGGTTGCGGACACGCCGATATGTTTAATTCTTTAACTGAAGCTATTAAGCAATATGGTCCGGGACATGTTTTTTCAGATATAGGTTGTTATACACTTGGTGCCCTTCCTCCGTATAATGCAATAAATTCATGTGTCGATATGGGTGCCTCAGTCACTATGGCTATTGGAGCTTCCGATGCGGGGTTGTTTCCATCTGTCGCTGTAATAGGCGATTCTACTTTTACCCACTCGGGTATGACTGGTTTGCTTGATGCTGTTGTTAAAAACTCACCAGTGACAATTATTATATCCGATAATTCCACCACCGGGATGACCGGAGGTCAGAAATCACAGGCTACAGGCAGATTACAACAGATTTGTGTAGGCTTAGGAGATAACCCCGACCAAATTAAAGTAATAGTCGCTTTACGCAAAAATAATTCAGAAAATGTACGTGTACTGAAGGAAGAGTTTGAGTATTAAGGAGTCTCAGTGGTTCTGGCGTCCAGGGAATGTATTCAGACTGCCACAAAAAGAAAGAGACATGAAAATTCAAATGAGTAACTCTAAATTCAAAGTGATGAAAAATGATATCATATTATCAGGAGTAGGGGGACAGGGAATTTTATCAATAGCTGCAACCATTGGACTGGCAGCAGTCGCAAATGATCTTTTTCTGAAACAATCGGAAGTGCATGGTATGAGTCAGCGTGGTGGAGATGTTCAGTCGCATCTCAGGCTCTCCGATAAGCCTGTTTCCTCCGATCTGATCCCGTATGGCAAAGCCGATCTTATTATTTCAGTTGAACCTATGGAATCGCTCAGGTATCTTCCATGGTTATCTGATACCGGCTGGCTGGTAACTAATTCGAATCCTTTTGTAAATATTCCTGACTATCCTTCTCTGGATGAAATATTGAAAGAGATAAAAAGAATAAAGAACCACAAAATTATCGATGCAGATTGAATTGCAAAAGAATCAGGATCCGCGCGATCGGGAAATATTGTAATCCTCGGCGCTGCCTCGCCATACATAGATATGCCTTTTGCCAGTCTGGAAAATGCAATACGAGAACTATTTGGCAGGAAAGGAGAGCTGATAGTTGAAGCCAATCTGAAAGCTCTTAATGCCGGGCGTGAATGTTCAGTTGGTCTCAGAATTTGAAAGATGCATTCAGGTAAATTGCATCTGTACTCTGTTTACCCGGACTATAGGGATATGTTCTTCTCCAGTTCAGGGCCATTTTGACATTTGTGCTGAAATTGTGCTGAATACCTCCGATAAAATATTTGGCATCTTTTGCAGAATCCCATTGTGAATATTCCCCGGGAATAGTAACAGAGGCAGTAAAATTGTATCTTCCAAAAATCTCTGATAAGTTTTTAACTTTTTAAATTGCTGATCCAGTTCTTTCAAACACCTTCCCGAAAAATCGTAGGCAACACCATCTGACTTTTAACAAAGGCATAACGGCAAAGCGGTATAAAGGCATAGTGAAAGATTGAAGACAATCCGATCGATAAGGTTAAAAATAAGCTTAATTTTATGACAAAATTTTGGTAAAGCTTCCAGCCCTTGTGGAAAACATAAATATTATGATACAATTAACCTGAAAATAATGAATGCTTCAGATATAAGAGCAGAAAAATTTCTTTCAATAGCATCTCAGTATAAACTTGGGAAGCTTATAACAGAATCCTCTCATCCCCTCACAAGAGATCTCTCATATCTTGCATTAAATAATCTTCCGGAGGCTATTGCCAAACTAAAGGAACTCGACAACTCTACAATAAATATATTATCTGAAAAACTAACACAGATTTTCTATCTGAAAGATATTATAAATGAAACTTTAAAATCTGGAAGTAACATATATTTCTGCGGCTGTGGAGCTACCGGAAGGTTATCGCTTACCATTGAAACACTCTGGCGTCAGGTGCACAGGGGTAAAGCGCTTGAGAACAGGATTTTCAGTTTTATGTCCGGAGGAGATGTCGCTCTGATCCGTTCAATCGAGAACTTCGAAGATTTTCCTCAATATGGAGCCCGTCAGCTTGTAGAATCGGGGTTTAAAGATGGTGACCTATTAGTTGGAACCACCGAGGGAGGAGAAACTCCATTTGTCATCGGCGCTGTGGAAGAAGCTGCCAGGATCTCAAAAAGAAAGCCATTTTTCCTCTACTGCAACCCTGATGATCTTTTATGCGAGGTTGCTGAAAGATCAAAACGGGTTATCGGGAATCCTGGTATCGAAAAGATTAATCTGACTATAGGACCAATGGCCGTTACTGGTAGCACCAGGATGCAATCATCAACTATTCTGCTTGCTGTTGCCGGGATTGCTCTGTTTTATTATAATTCGGAAAATAAGGCAATTGAAAATGAAATTGATTCCTTCATAAAATTCTGGGATTCTGCGGATATTAGTTTTATCGGGAAATTTATAATCAGGGAAACCGAATGTTATAAAAATGGGGAGTACCTGTTGTATG
>PMIG01000233.1 GCA_003157055.1 Bacteroidales bacterium
CCATAATGGATGCTGGGGCGTATTTTCTGGTGTTGGCGGTTTTGGTGGTGGTGGCGGTGGAGGTGGTGGCTTTGGCGGCTTCGGCGGTGGAAGCTTCGGTGGAGGTGGTGCCGGCGGCAGCTGGTAACATTACTAACCTTATTTATCTCTTCCGGAGGAATAGTTTCTCCATTTTTCAATAACCTGCTTCATATCTTCTGGAAGATCTGAATCGAAAGAAAGTCTTTTACGTGTTACCGGATGATCGAAAGCAAGTGATTTTGCATGAAGCGCCTGGNNTTTAAGTATCTGATCACCACCATATATTTCATCGTTAAAAAGAGGATGCTTTATATAGCTGAAATGAACTCTTATCTGATGTGTACGCCCGGTTTCAAGCTTGCATTCAACCATTGAAATATAGCCAAGATCTTCAATTACCCTGTAATGTGTTATTGCCGGTTTACCCTGGCTCCCGTCAGGAAAAACCTGCATTATTTTCCTGTCACGAATGCTCCTGCCGACATTACCGGTAATTGTTCCAGATGGTGGTTCCGGTAAGCCCCATACCAGTGCAATATATTTACGATCACAGGTATGATCATAAAACTGCTTTGAAAGCCTGTTGAGCGAAAGTTCATTTTTAGCAATTACAAGAATTCCTGAAGTGTCCTTGTCAATCCTATGCACCAGTCCCGGCCGCAATTCACCTGTCGAAAACAATGGGAGATCCTTGAAATGCCACATCAGTGCATTAACGAGCGTTCCTCTGTAGTTTCCATATCCGGGGTGAACCACCATTCCCGCTTCCTTATTCACAACAATCACATCTTCATCCTCGTAGACAATATTAATCGGTATATTCTCGGGGATGAGCTCAATTTCTCTGGGAGGATTTGGGAGGACGATCTGGACAATATCGTCAGGTTTTATTCTGTAACTGGGCTTGACAGGATTATTATTCACAAGAATATTTCCTGCACTGGCTGCATTCTGGATTCTTGTGCGGGAGGTATTTTCCATTCTTGTAAAGAGGAACTTGTCAATCCTTAGCATTGTCTGGCCTGGATCGACCTTAAAGCGATGATGCTCAAAAAGCTCCTGTTGCTCAACTAATTCCTCTTCAGCCATCTTCCCGGGTTAATTTGTCTTTACAAGACGGGCGCACCTTATTTGCATGCCATTCCGTCTCAGGATTAAAAGATATATGCCGTTATGCAGGGTGGATATATCGACCCTGCCTGTATATGGAACTTTTATCAGAATTCTTCCCTGCATATCAGCTATGGAGATAAAGGTAAGCCCGGAAACCGGTACGCTTTCAGGGTCAATAGTAATATAGTCGCTTGCGGGATTGGGCCAGAAACGGATGGTCTCTGTTTTGCTGAATTCTACATCATTGACTGATGTTATGAGCGGTGATCCCATGACGGGTCTGATCATGATAGTACCGTCAGCTTTCGACTGGTTCCAGTTTCCGTTTATCCAGTAAAACTGTCTGTTGCTGCCGGAAGTATTGATGTCAAAACCGGCATTCAGGAATGTCTCCGAACGTTGTTTCCAGCCCACATAGAATACCCCGTTGACAGGCACCGGCAATGTCAATGGGTACTGATAAAAACCATTTATTGAATTTCCCTTCTCAACAGTAACATTTTCCCGTGTGTATAGAAGGTCACCCGGAATGCCATTATTGTCGCCCCAGACCATGAGGTCAAATGCTCTTCTGTTAGCATCAAGGTAGCTATCGTTAAAGCAGATTTTTATCGCGCGCAAGGTATCTTCCATATAAGATTTGAACCGGCAGGCAACCATTGCGTTCCTCGATCCGAGGCCATTGATCCCATAACCTTCTTCTGAAGAGCCATCATCATAGGCAAAGTAGTTATTGAAAACCTGGTAATAAACCACTGTATCATTTTCTTTAGGGTCGAATACATCGTTTTTAAGCCAGGCAGTGACTTTGAACAAAGCAGAATCACCTTTATCTGTGTCATAAGTATAGATAAGGTCGGCGTTGAAATCTATGTTTGTTTCAGGGGCAATGTTATCAGCACCGGCATAGAAATATTTTACCAGGGAGTTTTTATAAACATCCCGGATCTCAAAATAACGAGAGACGTTCCTGGTAGTATCGTCATTGTTTCTGTAATGAAACGGAACTGAAGAGCCCATCTCCTGAAGGTATATCTGCCTGAACTGCTTAAAAGGCATTGCTTCATAGGTATTCAGGAGAGACCGCATGGGCGCTCTGAAGGCAACATCGTGGAACACAGTATCAGAGCTGTTCCTGTTTTTATTCAGTAAAACATAGTCGATGTTCCAGATATCGCAGTTCCCTACGATTGATGGATCGCTTACGTTCGCGCTAAGAGTTACATAGTTTATGAAACGGAACTTAAAGCCCTTATGCAAGTATCTCTCCTGGTCAATTTTTAAGATCACCGCTTTAAAATTGTGCCACGCTCCACCTTTTGCCTTCCAAACAGAGTACCATTGATCTTCCGAAGGGGCATAGAACTGAAGGGTAAGAGAATCATTATCCTCAGGCAGGTCAGCCAATCCTCCCGGCTGAAAATAAAAACTCAGAAAGACACTGTCTGCTGCAGAGTAATTGAGGTTTATCGGCAGGGAAGTCAGATGATCGGCCTCAAATCTTGCAGAAGATGATGTTTCGTACAGATTTCCCGATGCATCAAGAGCGTCGAAAGTAGCAATGCCTATTGTGATCTGGTTATTGGAATAAGTATTATTAATAAGAACATAATTATCTGACCATTTCTTATCATCCGGGAAGATACTGCTGCCTGAGAAATCGTCAAAAAAGGGAAGGTTAACAGTATCAGCTGCCGATTTACTTTGCAGCCGCAATTTACTTTTCAGGTGTGGGTTCGACTGCAGCCCAATCGTTATTTCCTGCCCACTTGCATTGGAAAGGCAGAAGAACAGAAGGGTTATATTTAGAAACGATTTTTTTATTTTAAATGTTATTTGGCCGGCTGGGTAATAAAGCTGGCAGGATGTAATGTATCTGACCTAACAATTGCAGTAGAATCGGCAGGTAATTTCAGGGAATCAACAGTGAGCCAGAGGTACATGGAAGATCCTATCTGAAGTGTTGCATCTTCCCTGTTTTCAGGATTCTGTTTATACACAAAAGCATTCAGGGAGTCTTCAGCAGTCAGAATTGTGTTATCATAAATGAATGTTGCAAGGTTCAGAGATGATTCAAGTATTCTATTTGTTGCCGGTTCGAGGTTCATCCCGATAAGGTTTGGCACAGGTGTTCTCATGTTGCTTAGTCCCTTACCGAGTACAAGGTCTATAACTGAACCTTTCTGGAGGGAGTCATTCTTGCTGATTTTATTTCCGTCATTCAGTTGATCGAGGACCACATCTATCGAGAGATCTGATTTATAAATCAATTTACCCATTTTCAGCCCTGAGCTTTCTATAAGGGATATTGCCTGGCGCTTTGGAAGATCAACCAGGTCGGGCATGGCTACCATTTCAGGACGGAAAGCATTGATCGTCAATGCTATATTTCTCCATTTCTTAACCTTTAATCCTGCATTCGGGCTCTGTTCAACAATACAACCCCTGGAAACGAGTGAAGTATATACTGAATCAACAATAGTATATTTCATCTTGCTTTTTTTCGCAAGCTTTGCAGTCTCTTCCATGTTAAGTCCATAGAAGTTCGGCACTTCACGCGATTGGCCATGCCTGGTGAAAATATTAAGCCAGATGAGTAAAACAATTATTATTCCGACGATAATAAGTACTGCAAGTCCCAGGTTTTTAACAAATACTTTGCTGAAAATGAAATCTTTTAAGCTCATACAGGCAAATTGTACATTAGTATTAACGCAAATGTATCGATAAAATTATTATTAAACCCTGTTGTACAGGGAGTCTCTCTCAGCTGATTCAAAACCGGCTTCAAGGATCAGGCTGCTGATCTCTTCCGAAGACATGGCAGGGTTCTTGTCTTCAGCACCGGCCATCGAATATATCCTTGTGGTATCATCAATGGTTCCATCCAGATCATCAGCACCAAATGAAAGGCTCAGCTGTGCGATCTCCTTTCCTGTCATCGGCCAGTAAGCTTTTATATGAGGAATATTGTCGAGGTATATCCTTGAGACCGCAAAATTCCGAAGATCTTCAATGACGGTTACCTCACCAAGGTATGACATGCTGTTGTTTGCCTTCCTATATTTAAGGGGAATGAAGGCATTGAATCCTGAAGTTCTATCCTGGAGCAAACGCAACCGTTCCATATGATCAATCCGGTGTGCATAATTCTCAATATGTCCATACAACATTGTGGCATTCGATGGTATTCCAAGACTATGGGCTGTTTCATGAATTTTCAGCCATAATTCTGATGAGGATTTCTCATCGCATATTTTCTGCCTGATCTTCTCATCGAAAATCTCAGCTCCACCCCCGGGAATTGAATCGAGCCCATATTCCTTCAGCTTTCTGAGCCCATCTTCAATTGTAAGCCCTGCCTTGCTGATCATATAGTCAAGCTCAATAGCCGAAAAGGCCTTAACATGAAGCGAAGGCCTGTGCTGTTTAATCTTACTGATAAGCATGCCGTAATAATGAAGGTCATGATCAGGATGTACACCGCCCACTATATGAACTTCAGTAACAGGTTTACTGTCGAATTGCTTTACAATATCAAGCATCTGATCATGGCTGTATTCCCAGTTTTCAGGGTCCCATGCTGGTTTATGATATGAACAGAACAGGCAATTATAGACGCACTTGTTGGTTGGTTCTATGTGGAAATTTCTGTTGAAGAAGGCAAGATTACCGTTCATCCTTCTCCTCACTATTGATGACATAATCCCGAGAAGGGGCAGATCACATCTCTCATATAGCAATAAACCCTCCTCAGGTGTGATCCTGAGACCGTCAGACACCTTCGAATAAATCTGTCTGATATCGTTATCGCTGATCTGTGATTGCAATCCGGTCATATAATGGTGAAGATGTTGTAAATTTAACAAAAAAGGTGCCATGTGATGGCACCTTTGTAACTATAAGCTTTTAATTGAATTATGATTTCAGTTTTAGTTCTGATGTAACAGTGAGCTTCTTTCTTCCCTTTGCCCTGCGCGCAGCAAGAACTCTTCTGCCATTGGGAGTGGACATTCTTTCCATGAATCCATGCTTGTTAACCCTTTTCTTTCTAGATGGCTGATATGTCCTTTTCATCTGAATAATATTTAATTAATCGTATTCTTTAATTTGAGATCGCAAAGATAATGTTTTTTTGGAATATCAAAACTAGCCAGTGGTTTTTTTTAAAATCAAACCGGCAGATAGACTATTTTCTTGGTATCAAAAAATGGTTCGCTGAAGAACTCCTTGATTTCCCAGACCTTTACTCTGCCCATGAATAGTTCAATTTCTTCATCAAGAGTTCCCCCCTTGAGGTACAAAATGCCATTAGACAGTGAGTTCTTTTGTGTTTCAGAAATATTTTTTCCCGCAAGTTTTACAAACTGCCGGAATTGAGTTACGGCTCTGCTGATTACAAAGTCGTACTTGTCACCTTCCTCTTCAGCTCTTTTTCTGTGTGGAACAACGTTTACCAGCTTCAGCTCGCGGGCAACTTCAGTAACCACTTTGATTTTCTTTCCTATTGAATCAAGAAGGAAGAATTCAGTTTCAGGAAATAATATTGCAAGAGGCATTCCGGGGAAACCGCCCCCGGTACCTATATCAAGTATCCGGGTTCCCGGAACGAAAGAGATAACCTTTGCAATAGATAGAGAATGAAGGACATGGTGCACTAAGAAATTGTCCATATCCTTTCTCGATATAACATTTATCATACTGTTCCACCGTTCATAAACCGGTTTCAGCTGTGAAATTTTATCCTTCTGGATCGCTGATAATGAAGGAAAATATTTGGAAATGGTATCATCCATCACCTGTTCCCTGTTTTGATAAAAATATTGTAAAGGAGGCTTTTAGCTCTGTAAAGCTGCGCTTTTACAGTGCCAATGGGTATATTCATCTTTGCTGATATTTCCTCGTAAGAGTATTCTTTGTAATACCTCATTTCAATAATCTCTCTGTAGGGCGATTTAAGCTGATTGACTATCTTCCTCAGGATGGCAATTTTCTGATCATTTATAAGTGTCTCCTCAGGGTCAGGCAAGTCCGACTGGATATTAATTGTGAGGTTATCAATTCCATCAAGCAGATGGTTGAAAGGTACAGGTGAAGATTGTTTTTTCCTTATAAAATCGATACAGTTATTGGTTGCGATCATGAAGAGCCAGGTGCTGAAGGCGAATCTCGGAGTGTATGAATCAATATTCCTGAAAGCTTTCCCAAACGCCTCAATGGTCAGGTCTTCAGCATCGGAAGGATTATTGACCATTTTAAGCAGCATGTAATATATTGAATCCCTGTACTTGTTCATAAGGCCTGCAAAAGCTTTTTCATTTCCCTTTTTGGCCTCTTCAACCAGTATGAGATCATTCTTAGCCTTATCCGACAGCCCCTGATTTATTTCCATTGGTATTTGCCAGGTCTTTTGAGTGTGTTGGTAAGCAGAAGAATACCGTTGATCAATGGGGAAAAGATATCAAATAATAATGAATAACCTGCCATCCCGGGTTCATTTAATTTTTTCTGAACGAGCGCCACTACGGTAATCTGCGTTATAAGCCTCAGTCCAAAGATCCCTAAAGCGTATTGCCATAGAAATGGAAGCGAAAGAAGGATAATGAAAGCAGCGTAAAAGATTATTCTTGATGTTGGTTCAGCAACAAGAAGAAACTTGTCGCGGAATTTATAGTAAGGTGCTGTAGTAAGATGTCTCCTCTTTTGAATTTTCCATTCACTGAAACTGTTACAGGGGAGCGACCTTGTATGGCTGGTGTGCCTGAATTCGACAGCTGTATTAGACTCATTTGCATTGGAATTGACAAACAGATCATCATCGCCTGAGATGACATGATTATATGAACCGAAGCCTTTATTCTCAAAAAAAAGAGACCTTTTGTACGCGAGGTTCCTTCCGACACCCATATACGGAACTCCCCGGATAGCCATTCCCAGGTATTGCATTGCGATTGTCATACAGTCGTACCGTATATACTTATTGAGCAGCCCATTTTTATTAAGGTATCCTCCATACCCGAGAACAAAATCGGTCTTATCATCAAAATGTGAGGCGATGCCTTCGAGCCAATGAGGTGATTCCGGCCTGCAATCTGCATCAGTGAAGACAAGGATTTCATTTTTTGCAGCCTTTATACCGATGAACTGTGCAAATTTCTTGTTATGCGTGAATTTGGGATCTCTATTAACATTTGAGATTCTCAGGTGAGGATATATTTTCAGAAAGTTACCCAGGATTTCATACGAATTATCTTCGGAGCAATCGTTAACCACAATAACTTCATAATCATGATATTCCTGTTTAAGAACAGATGGAAGGAAGCTTTTCAGGTTTTCTGCCTCATTCCTTGCGCAGATAATTACTGAAACAGGTTTCCTGGCCGGCATGTCATTTTTAACCTTTCTGACGAACACTGCAAGATAAAACCATAGATAATAGAATAACTGAACTGCCGAGGCGACACTGAACAGGACAAAAAGAATTATCGGGAAGAGATCATTATGGAACATAACTGGATGTCAAAATAGCATGGCAATATTATATAAGATAATCGGAATCGAAGGATAGTTTTTCTGAAATATGAAAAAAATTACTCATTATTTTCTGAGACCGGCGGGATGGATTACATTTGTTGTGCCGGAATCAGGTTTATATTATGTTCAGAATTCAGACTTTAGACAAAGATTCAAATGCAAGAACAGGGTTTCTGACGACACCTCATGGCGAAATTCCAACTCCTATCTTCATGCCTGTTGGAACCGGCGGAACAGTAAAAGGCATACTTCAGAGAGATCTTGCCGGGGAAATTGATGCAAAGATCATTCTGGGAAATACATACCATCTGTATCTTCGTCCCGGTACAGAAGTTATCATGGGGGCTGGAGGATTGCACCGGTTCATGTCATGGGATCGTCCGATACTTACCGACAGCGGAGGTTACCAGGTCTTTTCGCTGGCCGGCAACAGGAAGCTCACTGATGAGGGAGCAGTTTTCAAATCACATATTGATGGTTCAAAACATACTTTCACACCGGAGAGTGTCGTTGATATACAACGTATTATCGGATCTGATATAATGATGGTACTTGATGAGTGCGCTCCCTTCCCATGTGATTACCAGTATGCCCAGAAATCGGTGCAACTGACTCACCAGTGGCTTGAAAGGGCCATTGAAAGGTTCAGGGCCACGGATCCGTTATGGGGTATGGAGCAATATCTTTTCCCGATAGTTCAGGGTGGAACATTTGACGACCTGAGGAAATTATCGGCTGAAAAAATTGCAGCTTCCGGGATGGCCGGTAATGCAATTGGAGGTTTATCAGTTGGAGAACCGGCAGAAGAGATGTACAGGACGATTGAAGTAGTAAATGAGATACTTCCCCTGGACAAGCCGAGATATCTGATGGGGGTCGGAACCCCTGTGAACATTCTTGAGGCAATCGGGAGAGGCATTGACATGTTCGACTGTGTAATGCCGACTCGTAACGGAAGAAACGGAATGCTTTTTACTACTGGGGGTATAATTAACATAAAGAACAGACAGTGGATGAATGATTTCAGCCCGATTGACACCGGAATCCCATGCACTGTGAGCAATACTTATTCCAAAGCTTACCTCCGGCATCTGGTAATTTCAGGAGAGATACTCGGATCTCAGATCTCGAGCATTCATAACCTGGCATTTTATTTATATCTTGTGTCAGAGGCAAGAAATAAGATCAACAAAGGAGATTTTACAAAATGGAAGGGATCAATGATAAAAAAACTGTCAGAGAGGCTTTAGTCTCCCTGAAGGTTAAAATAATTGACTGGTACATTATCAAGAAGTTCCTGGGCACCTTCTTCTTCTGCCTTATTCTGATAATGACAATTGCCGTTGTCTTTGACTTTGCCGAGAAGATTGATAATTTCATGCAGCATGCAGCTCCATGGAAGGCTGTTGTCTTCGAATATTATCTAAACTTCATTCCATATTTTGCCACGCTTTTTGCACCTCTTTTTGTCTTTATTTCAGTTATTTTC
>PMIG01000335.1 GCA_003157055.1 Bacteroidales bacterium
ACCGAAAAATACGATTACATGAGGCTCCTTTATGCGAGGATAGGCAGAACTTACTCTCCTGTTTCAGAAAGGGAAGTAAAGAAGCACTCAGCCGACGATATTGTCGACTTCCTGGCATCGCTGCCGGAAGGCACAACCGTAATTATAACCTCATCGGGCGAAATACCGGAAAATATTAAGGTAAATGAATATTTTTCCTTCCTTGTAAAGCAGGGTTTTAACAGGGTGGAATCAGATGGTGAGCTGATCAGGATTGATGACCCTGAAAACCATGCCTCTTTTCATTCCGGGCAGCAGATAAACATAGTGGTCGACCGACTGATAATAAGCCACTCTGCCGATAGTTTCAGCAGGGCAGCCGATTCGGCTCAGACCGCTTTTCAAACTGGCAAAGGATATTGCCAGGTTGCAATCCTTGATAATAAAAACATCCGCAGGGAGAGCTTCTCCAATAAATNNATATCTTTTCAGCTTTAATAATCCGATAGGTGCATGCCCTGTATGCGAAGGGTACGGAAAGATCCTCGGCATAGATGAGAACCTTGTAATTCCTGACCAGAATCTTTCAGTTTACCAGGATGCCATCGTCTGCTGGAAAGGTGAGACGATGAAGAAATGGAAAGAGAGGCTCATCAGCAATGCAGATCTGTTCGATTTTCCAATTCATAAGCCATATTTCCAGCTCACAGATGATCAGAAAGCTCTCATATGGAAAGGGAACAGATATTTTTATGGATTGAACCGGTTCTTCGATCACCTCGAGGAGAAGAAATACAAGATACAGTACAGGGTGCTGCTAAGCCGCTATCGTGGCAAAACAATCTGTCCCGAATGCAAGGGATCGAGGCTGAAGAAGGAGGCCGGTTATGTAAAAGTGGCAGGGAAGAGCATCCAGGAGCTTGTCAGGATGTCTGTAAGCGATCTGTTTGAATATTTTAAAAACATTTCTTTGCTGCCTTCCGATGCAGTAATTGCCGAGAGATTACTGAAAGAGATCACAACAAGGCTGCGATTCCTGCTCGATGTCGGTCTTCCCTATATCACTCTCGACAGGATGTCATCGACCCTTTCGGGTGGTGAATCTCAGAGGATTAACCTCTCTACAGCACTAGGCAGCAACCTGGTTGGTTCGATGTACATTCTTGATGAGCCCAGCATCGGGCTTCATCCACGCGACACAAACCTTCTTGTCAAAGTCCTGAAAGAGCTTCGCGACATGGGAAATACAGTAATAGTTGTTGAGCATGAGGAGGAAATAATCAGAGAAGCTGATCAAATAATCGATATGGGACCGGAAGNNAGAAGAAAATGGAACAGCTATATTGAAGTGAAAGGTGCAAGGGAAAACAATCTCAAATCAATAGATGTCAGGTTTCCGCTGCATACTATCACAGCCGTTACAGGTGTAAGTGGATCCGGAAAATCGAGCCTGGTAAACGAAGTGCTGTATAAATACCTGTCCAATAAGATTAACGGGAATAACCTTAACCCCGGACACTTTAAGACGGTCACAGGCGATATAGCCAGCCTGTCGGGGATAGAGATGGTTGACCAGAACCCTATCGGCAAGTCGAGCAGGTCGAATCCTGTTACATATCTGAAAGCGTATGATGAGATACGAAAGCTCTACTCGGAGCTTCAGGCATCGGTGCAGAATAACTTCAAGGCATCTCATTTTTCATTCAACGTCGATGGCGGGCGCTGTGAAGAGTGCCAGGGTGAAGGGATCATCCATGTTGAGATGCAGTTCATGGCCGACGTTGAGCTTACCTGTGAAGCATGCAAGGGCAAAAGATTCAAAAAAGAGATCCTTGAAGTCAGATATCACGACAAAAATATTTATGACATGCTCGAGATGACCATTGATGATGCCATAGATTTCTTCAATGCCCATCCTGGAAGGAGTGAAAGCAGGATAATTGAGAAGCTTAAACCATTGTCTGACGTGGGTCTGGGCTATATAAAGATGGGACAGTCTTCAAGCACACTGTCGGGTGGTGAAAGCCAGCGGGTCAAGCTTGCATATTTCCTGAGCCAGGAAAAGGAATCCGGACATATCTTATTCATATTCGATGAGCCTACTACAGGACTTCACTTTCATGACATCAACAAGCTGCTACGATCGCTCAACGCGCTTGTCGAACATGGTCATTCCGTAATACTTNNTTTTCATGATATTAACAAACTGCTTAGATCTATCAATTCACTTGTTGATCATGGTCATTCAGCAATACTTATCGAGCATAACCAGGAGGTTGTAAAAAGCTGCGACTGGGTAATAGACCTTGGTCCTGAGGGAGGTGAAGATGGAGGTTATGTCGTATTCGAAGGAACTCCGGAAGGGCTTGCAAAATGTAAAAAATCGTATACAGGACAATACCTGGTAAATAAACTAAAATAAACACATTTACTAATCTCCGCGCTCCCTCTCTATTTCTTAAAGAGGGGCTCTTGTATTTATAAAAACAATTGAATCCGAACATTATTGCCACGCATCCGCTGGCAGGNNCCCACTCTTTGCAAAGCAGAGAGGGGGAAAAGAAGGGGGCGAATTCGGGTAAAAAACTCTATTTCTTCAGCTTGAATCCGAACATTATTGCTACGCAACCGCTGGCAGGTGTGTCGCCCGGTTTGTTGAACGACGATACTTTTACCACAAGCTTGAGCTGCTGGCTTGACTGGAGCTTAAAGTCCCACGTCTTGGCATAATCCTTGTCTTTATTTGAATAAAGAACATTCTTATTTGCATCGAGAACCTTGAATTCAACCATAGGAAGCTTATCTTCTCCAACGATTGCAACCCTGTACTCCATGTCGGAATAGAATGTTTTATACAATTCAGCCTCTTCTCCTTCGACAAGTACAGCTGCATGATAGTTACCGTCGTGGGTATATGCGCCCAGTTCAGGCAGGCACTCCTTTTTAGCGAAAGCCTTGCATTGAGCATTAGCTGATCCACTAAAGGCAAATAAGAATAATGCAAGTAACGGTAAAGTCTTAAGTATTCTCATGGTATATTTATTTTACGAATGTATTTCTGATATCAGCAACAACTATCGAAAGTTCTTTGAAAGTTTCAGGAGTCATATCAGTTTTTACCTCTGATTTCAGCACAGTTGTATTGGAAGCTGCATCATATTCTGGTCTGACAGGACCGGATTTAATTGAAATTTTAGCAAAAACGTCATTAAGCTTAGTAACCTGAAGGATCAGTTCATCAACTGCAGGATTTCCCTTGCTGCTCTTTAGAAGGTTGAGAAGAATATCAATTGAAAGTTTCTGATCTATGATCCTTCCCACGAGCTTGTTTCCGTTGAACTCTTTCATGTCAACAAGCTGTGTTGAGATATAAAGCCCTTCAATCCAGCCGCCAACAAGAACCATGGCTGCAGTTGCGGGCTGGCCGTTATCCTCGAGATATGAATTTGAATTCATGAATGTCTGGGAGACAACGTCCATAATGACATCGGCATTATTTATATTCTCTTCGAGCTTGTCGATATCATCCTGCTCAATTGCTTTAAGAATTCCCAGACCGTCGGCCATCTTCTTGGCTGCATTCATATAATCGATCAGTAGCTGTGTCTGCTCATACATGCTGGCAAAGCTGAGATCACAGGTATAAACGCCAAGGTTAAGGGCCATTGCCTTATTTGTCACATAAGTGTTGACATTTGAAACTGGGTTCAGAAGCTTTTCATCAAACTTTGCTCCTGCCGATTTGATAAGCTGGGCCGATTCAATGGGAGACGGCAAAGCATTGAAAATCTTCTCAGCCTGTTTAATATCCTGTAATATTACGGTATTATCCTGCGGCACCTTTACCGTTACAGTCTGATCAGGTGATTTCTTTCCACCTTTACAACCGGTAAATAAACTGGTAACCAGAATAAGTACCATCAGTACAACTGAACTAAACCTGTAATTTCTATTCATGATTTAAATGTTTAATTGTCAAACGTAATTCAGGACTAAATTAGTATAATATTTTTATTTTTCAAAAAGAGCAGCATGTTATTAACTCTATTTATACTTTTGCCTAAAATAAATCAGGGTGATAAAATCGGATAAAAAGCTTAAAGAGCTTGCAATGGTTCTTGGCAAAAAGAATTCATTGCAGATTGTTCAGGCGGTCAAATCCCTCAGGGAAGAGGAATCTTTTGAAGGCGCTATCGGGTTGCTTGCGGAAACTTTTGACGCCTCAAACGACAAGAGTGTTCTCAAGGCTATAAGTGACTTTTTCAATGATATCAAGGACCTTTCGGCAAGGAGTGAGATTATTGCGGAGATCCGGAAACCCTGGAATGGAGATACAATAAGCATGCTTGTTTCNNCCGGGAAAGCAGGGATGATCTGATAAAAAAGATCCAGGACTTTCCGAAAGCCTGGGTAAATGATAAGAAGAGCCTGACTCTTGAGCTTATTTCCATCCTTGGAAAATAGCTGGATTTTATTTTCTATCCCCGAAGATCAGGCTGCCTATCCTTACCATCGTGCTGCCCTCTCCGACCGCAATCCTGAAATCGCCCGACATGCCCATCGATATTTCACAGAATTCAGGGCTATTCTCAAAAAATCGCTCTTTAAGCAATCTGAAATAACCTGCAAGCGAACGGAATTCACTGCTAACCACGATT
>PMIG01000315.1:0-1362 GCA_003157055.1 Bacteroidales bacterium
ATCACCCATTCAAAAAGAGGGGCATTGAGCGGAACAGAGACTATTTCGGAAGGATCAAACAGGGGAATGAATTTCACTTTTGAAGAGGATCTTGTTTTGAGGTAATCGATTGTTCTGGAAATGATCGCAATAATATTATCCTTTGACAGGGCTGGTTTTGCGCCTATCCTTGAGAACCGTTCCGTTATTTTTTCAAGCCTTGCTACATCCAGGGCAATTTCATTTGTAAGCGATACATCAGGATATTTATCATAAAGCATCTCAACCCATCCGGCCAGCGAAGATGTAGGAGTCCCAAGCTGGTGGGCCGTCTCTTTCGACATGCTTACCCACACCTGGTTCTCTTCCGCCTTCCTTGAAGAGTTGAAGGCGAGATAAGCCACAAGGATAAAAAGAAGTATAATGGCAAGCTGTACGTATGGATAATAATCCAACTGAATAAGAATTATGCTATCCTTGTAATAAATCTTCGATCTGTGTCCGTTTCCAAGATCAATTACAATGGGCTTATTCTTTATTTTCCGGAGCTGTGAATAGAGAAAACCCGGGTCACGCATTCTTGTCTTATCGAAATTTTTTGATCCGATAATTGTATTCGCCTCATCGGTAAGGATAACAGGAACGCTGATGTTATTTTCAATTATTGATGACAGAAATTCAGTATGGCTTGAGTCGGGCATGGAAATAAGCCTGGTAGCTTCTGCCCATTGTTCAACCTTGATTCTCTCCTCATTTTTGAGGATGTTCACCAGAAATCGCGTGTATATCAGAGATCCAAGCCCGGTCATTATTGCGAACAGGAAAAGAAAAAGCATCCAGTTGGTTTTGTGCCGGTAATTGTTCACCGCAATAGATTTAAGCTTATGAAATTAGTTATTTTTTCCTGAAGAGGTTTTTCAGCGGGGAATCATTTTTCTTCACCTGCGGTTCCTCCGCTTCAACTTTTGATGTATCTGCATCTCCCCATGTTATTTTAAACCGCGGAGCAGATTTCGCAGGGCCGGGAGTTGCGACAGTATCCTTTTTAAACCAGCCATATTCCTGGTTCAGAATTGTTTTAAGCGTCTGCCTTTCCGTTTTAATATCGTTCTTTATCTGGCTTCCCGCTGCCTTGACATCATAGCTTACCTTGACATCTTCTCCTTTATTGACTATTTTCAGCAGCATTGATGTACGACCCAGCCCGTCGTCCTTAACAGCACCAAATTCAGTGGAATTGGGTTTTGGCTTTCTTATCTTTTTACTTAGCATTTCCGACAGCAGGATCTTCACATGATATTCGTAAACATTATCAAAGCTGTGCTTGCCGCTGATCGACAGATTAGCAGCTGATGATTTCACATCCATCTGAGGAATATACAA
>PMIG01000315.1:1379-10443 GCA_003157055.1 Bacteroidales bacterium
TTAAGCAAAGAATCAGCCGGGACAAGAACTGAAATATTACCTGAAATATTACCCGCAAGATTTTCAGCTTTTATAAAATTCTGGCCGAAGTTATGGAACACTTTAAAAGCTGTGTTGATATCAACAGATTCAAGGTCAAATGTGCCCCTCCCGAGAAATGATTTATCCTTATTCTGGAGTACGAAACCATTCCCAGAGACAGAACCTTCCATTGAATTTAATTTCAAGGCTTTAAAGTTGAAGATTCCCGGCTTGTAGCTCATGGAACCTCTTATTTTTTCAGCCCTGAAAGTCTTATATTCAAAATTATCAAATCTAAAATCAAGATCCAGGATCACATCCCCTGGAAGAATATAGGCAGTATTATTCACTGAGGAAGTGTCAGAAAGCGAGGGAAAAAGAAGTTCCGGCCTTAAAGTTTTTGCTGTTAAGGCAGCCTTGGCAGTCAGGATAACGGGTTTGCCGGTAAGCCATGCCGGCAGGTTTATAAAGGTGCCGTTAAGGTTGAATTCATGCTTATGGTAGCTGAATTTAAAATCTTTTGCTGTAACAGTATCTGAAACGAAAAGAGTACCGCTTACTTTGTCGACCATTATCCTGTCGTTATGCAAACCGATTCCGAATGAATTGAAATTCAGATCAGCTTTAGGACCCAGGGCAAGGAAATCAGATATTGAAAGTTTCTCAACGGCAGGCACCTTGCCTGTTAATTCAAGGACGAAATCAACGCTCCCGCTGGCAGTTGATATTTCACGGAGACTGAAGAACTCCTTTAGTTCAGAAGGAATGAGCTTCCCCCTGAGATGCATAGTACCTTCCAGGGAATTGAAATCCGATAGTGACAGCGACCCTGAATACCGGGCAGATCCGAGTGTCCCGGCAACATTATTTAAAGTGATGGTACTGGTTTCAGGGTTCATTTTAGCACCATTGGTAAAGTAACCATTGAAAGAGAGAGCATTGATATTAAGAGCTGAATTCAGGTAAGAAACATGGCCCTTTGAAAGATCAAAATTTATTTTTATTACGGGATTTACAGTCCTTGTCATCAGCCCCTTAATTGTACTGCTGATATTGAGTACGCCTGCGGGATCATAGGAAGCGATCTTTTCATTGTACTTTTCGGGAAGGTACTTCTTAATGCCGGAAATATCAATGTTGTCGCCCCTTACAGCAAGATTGAGTATATCATCTTTTGAAATAAAGCCGCTTAGGCCAAAATTAATTTTATCGATTGTCAGGTTCCCCTTGCTGAACAAGATACCCTTAGGCGAGCTATGCAGGGTTACGTCAATGGCAGCCTCTATGCTTCTGCTGATATTGAAACCGTAAAGGGTGAAATTATCTATCCGCATATCACCCTCAGCAGTGAAATCAATATCATCGCCGGAGATCCTGCTTTTCATCCTGCCGTTATCAACCAATCCCCTGATAAATAGTTTTTTTGCCAGATCGTTATATGTAGCAACTACATCAGATGCATTTATCCTGTCGAGATTTATAGTGAAATTATTATCTGACACCTTGCTGGTATCTGCACTTATTTCATAATTGACAAATCCTGCAGTGTCGGTGAAAATATTCAACCGTCCCTGTTTAACGCCTATCCTGTCGATGTTATAGATGCCATGGATAATATCAGTTATGCTGAATTCGGCGATTATTGATCTTGCAAATAAAAGAGTATCAGTATTTGTATTGCCAAAGGAGGCAGCATTAAACCCAGACGATGAGTGAACCAAAACGTTCCTAAGATCCAGTGAGGCTTTAGGAAATTTTCTCAGGAAAGAGAGGTGTGACGACTCAAACTCAAATTTTGTCTGAATATTCTTGTTGAGTGATTTCAGGATCATTCCCGCAACTTTGTCCTGCAGTAAAAATGATGCGGTAAAAAGGCCGACCGTGATTATAATGATCATCACGGCAAATATTTTCAGGAGTTTTAATAGCAGTTTCATAAACCAACCGGTTACTGCCGGCAGGGCAGATAATGGTGGTCAAAGTTAATTTATTTGATCAAGATTGTAATTACCCTGCAGACTGATTGACTCCCGGGTTTGTAATACTGTGATTTTCAGGGAAGTTTTTAACTCTTATCAGGCGAAAGGAATTTTCCGCAATATTGAAAAGAAGCATTTGTCCTGATAATACCTTCCCTGAACCTGTTATTATTTTGATCACTTCATTAGCCATCAGGGTCCCGGTTATCCCCGGAAGAACTCCTGTTACGCCAACCTGAGCAGGAGCCGGATTCATAATTTCTTTTTCATTTACTGCCGGGTTGTAGCACCTGTATGTCGGCCCACCTTTATAATTAAAAACCGAAATTTGTCCCTCATATTTATAAATTGCACCGTGAACCATCGGTTTATTGAGAATGACGCAGGCATCATTGATGATATACCTTGATTCCAGGTTGTCGGTTGCATCAACAACGATATCAAAATCTTTAACTACGCGCAGGGCGTTAGCAGCATCAAGCCTGAGATTGAATATCTCGGTCTCAACAAGTGAATTGAGATGGTCAAGACGATTTTTCGCGATTATTGATTTAAGCTTGCCCACATCGTCTGAACCATAAAGTATCTGTCGCTGGAGGTTAGTTTCATCAACCATGTCGTATTCAACAATGGCAACTTTTCCCACACCTGCTGCGACCAGGTATTGGAGAACCGGACACCCCAAACCACCGGCACCGACGACCAGGACCTTTGATTTTTTAAGCTTTTCCTGACCGGCGGTGCCGATTTCAGCAATCATTATCTGTCTGCTGTATCTTCTTAATTCCCGCGGGGAAAGTATTTCATCTGCCATTATCCCGGTTAATGTTGGCCATTACAAATATACTCTGTAAGCGGCAGTAATCAAATACTTTAATACCAGTGATAAAAATCCTTATCAGATTGAAAAGGCAAGTCCGATCTCAAACGGGAACAGATCAACGCCTCCGGGACCCTTTCCTTGTCTGAAAAGAGGAGTCATGTAATAAGTGCCATAGATCTCAAGGTTCTGGTAACCAATCCGGGCTGTTACTCCATACCTTAGCATGTTAAGGCTGTAATCACCGTCAGACTTTGCCTTGTCACCGTTTTCAAAGACAACTTTGGAATGAGAGCTGATCTTTACAGCACCTATGGGCCCTGCAGCAATGTTAATACGATGGTGATCGGTTGGTATCTGGATCTCGAACAGAAACGGGAGGTCAAGATAAAGTGTTGCCAGCTTTGATTTTTTAAGTGGTTCGGTATAAGGATCATTAATAATATTACCACCGGAATCTTTTATAATGTTATTATTCCCGTCGAATACGTAATTATTCCAGTTAAGGCCAAGCCCCGTTACAAACCCGATATGTCTCCCAAGGCCGATGCTCAGCTGAGAAAAGTTAAGGTTGAAGTTCACTGCTTTTCCGGAATTAAGCGACATATATTCAATTCCTGCAGGCAGGGAAAAGTTGTAATTGTCGGTAACATAATTATTAAAGCCGACTTCAATTCCGGCCCAATGGCCCTTGAAATGGGATCTTCTATGCTCCTTTGAATCCTTATTGTCATCATTATCTTCACAAATTAAGGGATTGTCATTGTCATATTTTTCAACCTCCAATTTCGGTAGCTTTCCCTCGAGCGATTCAAGGATACTTAATCCCCTGTTCCCGACCCGGACATTAATTTCATCACCTTTATCAACATAGGCAAGCCGGTCCTGACCGACAACTACCTTCGTTATGCTATTCGAATCAGCAACAGCTGCAACCTGGTTGTCTCCTTTTTTATCAGTAGAAGAAGCCTGGCTGAAGCCCTGACTGATTATAATTGTAAGCATTAAAATTATTCCGATCTTTTTCATGATTATCAATTTATATGTTTCTTATGCTGTGACGGGGAACGTCAGGCAAAAGTTACTGCAGTTCAGTAGTTTTTCTGACAGGAGCGTTGAATTTCAGTACTTTCGAGCTGAAATAAACAGATTTAAGTTCCCCGGCTTCATCATTTGTTTTAACAAGAGCCATCTGCCAGCCCAGTAATTTATTCAGTCCATCAATTCCTGCCTGAGCAAACTCATAGCTTTGCAGGGGCACATCCGCAGCCTTCTTTTCCTTAAGGATCTTTTCGCGGAATGTTCTGGCGATAAAACGGTCCAGCCTGCTTCTTTCATCATCGTAAACCGGCTCATTAAAATTAATTGTCGATGCAATCAGCGCAGGGCTTATATTTTCAGAGTTCAGGCTTATAGCCGGCATGCCGGTGAAAGTAATCTGATCAGGCCCCTGAATTCTATCCATTCCTGCAATGGAATCAGGTATATTCTGATGAACCGTACGGTCATTAATAGCGTTAGCAGGGATTTCTGTACCGACTTTTATTATATTATTTTTAATCCGGGGGAAGTAGTGTCCGCTTTTCCTGTCTTTGATGATAATCGGCTGTTGGATATAAATTGTATCAGAGGTTATAACTGCAACCACCGGAATGTTTTCTGCAGCCTGACGCGGGATGAACATATGGTTTAACAGTAGAAATACCATAACTGCAGCTGCGCTAAGTCCGATCACTGTCAACCTGGTAATTTTTGAAGTAAGCGCGATTCTCCTGAGATTGTTTTTATGGCTGTAGCTGATCACGGGAGGGTCAAGTTTTGTTTTTTGAATTCTGTCGAAGAGTTCCCTGCTGGCAGGGTTCAGCTCAATATTTTGAAGCAAGTCGTCCTTCTGTTCCGGAGTGAGATCTCCTTCAAGAAATGAGGCAGAAAGATATTCTATCTGTGAGGCTGTGATTTCTGCTGAGGATTTAAGAAGCTTTTCCTTTCCGGCAAAAGCATCATTGACCGGAGATATCCTGGCAATCATAAGTGAATCTGCCTCTTCCCTGATATCCGGGTTCTCATTGAGAAAAGCCATGAGAACATCCGTCTGCTGAACGGTGAGAGTTCCGTCGAGCCAGTCGATTAACCATGTTTCGTAGTTTAATCTGTCGGGCTTCATGGCTAGATTATAGTTTCAATTTTTCCAATATAATTCTTCAGGGCAATTCTTCCCCTGTATATATTTATTTTAACCTGGGCCTCGGTAAGACCTGCTATCTGCCCGATCTCTTCATAACTATATCCTTCGTAATCCCGAAGAAGGATAACTGATTTTTGCTGTTCAGGAAGCCTCGACAGAGCAGCATGAAGGATTTCGTTCAGATCGGAATACTGCGAATTAATTAACAGATCCTCTTCGTGTGATTCCCCGAGCAGGGTTACTCTCTTTTCCTTCCTGATTATGTCGATCATATTATGATAGGCTGTTGAAAAAAGCCATGATTTCACGACCCTGTATTCTATTTCAGCGACATGCCGCCAGAGCTTTTCATAGCTGTCCTGAACGATATCGTTTGCCCGGTCATCATCCTTCAGATCAGCACGGATGAACCGGTAAACGGCATCAGCAAACTCCTCAACAGCCCTGTTATACTCCCTGACAGTCATAAAACGTTTTACAATACAAAGACGTTATGTAAGGCAAAAAGTTACATAATAAACGACGAAAGCGATAAAACTTATTAGTCTGAATTCAGAGAGGCGATTAACGATTTAACCTGTTCATATGATTCTTTTACTTTGGTAGGGAAGGAATAATGTACCAAATTGGACTTGATACTAACACCGTTTTTCCCGGGGTCAATCCATGCAATATGCATAACGTTGAAAAGGATTTTTGTGTCATTTGAATCGGTCAGTTCAATAAAAATGTTTTTCATGCCAGTATGGATTTATTGTTAAATGATATTTAAAAAAATAGGACATGCGATTACATGTCCTATTAAACTATGAATTCAAATATTATTATTTCTTCGGCTGATATATCCTGACCCAGTCGATCTCCATGGATGTCATGCTGTTAGCAGGCTTGTCAAGGCCTCCGGAAAAGAGGATATACATCGGCTCCTGCGGAACATCTGCTGTCTGGGTAAGAACCTCGGTATTATTGATTTTCCAGACAAGTTTATCGGCACTCCATTCGAGAGAGAAGATAAAGAAATCATTTGCATATTTTGATCCGATAGATCCTTTTACCCTTTTATTTACATCGGCAAAATAGTTAACGGCAACCTTCCCGTTCAATGTCCGGCATACATCGATATGCGGAGTAATCTTATCGGCAAGCATCCAGAAAGCCGATTTGGAAGAAGGATCACCAAGCTTGATTTTTGCGGTGAATATTCCATATTTCTGCCTGAAGCTTTTACCGGTATTAATAAGCCCTGAAGTGAAAGCAAATTCCTTTGTCTTAAAACCGTCGGCACTCGACCATACTTTACCCTGAACCTTCTGTGGCTTTGTAATGATCTTCAGGACGCTGTTCCTGATCTCGAAATTATCTTTTTCGGTATATGCCTGCAGGTCAGTTTCAACGGAATATCTGTCATGAAGAATTTTATCTCCCCAGAAGTAGTTTGTGAGCCATGTTTTAGTGTTCAGATTATCTCCTTCAAATTCGTCGTTGAAAGTCATCTCCCTGTTCTTCAGAACATTAAATTTATCTGAGTCCTTAACTTTGAAGTACCAGAGAACATCCTCATCTTTTTTAAGCTTGTCGAACTCCTGAAGCTCCTTGAACATTTCGCTCTTTTCGAATCTTTTCTTATCGAGCAGGTAATTTTTCTTTTCTTTAAATTCCGGAGTGGCAACATATTCCTTAAGCTCATTATACCTGGCAAGGCGGGTTGAACCATCTGTATTCAGGAAGTTGGCGTACTCCTTCGATTTTTTAAATGTGTAATATTCCTTAATTTCCGAACCTGATTTAAGCCTGTTGAATTCACTGAGTTTCTTTTCATCCTCTGATCCCTTGAATTCCTTTGATTTAGATTTTTCCCTGAACTCGAGAGACTGGACAAGTTTTTCAAGGGATTCATACCCTTTGATCTTATCAGATCCGTCAAGTTCCTGGAATTTTTTCAGAGATGATCCTCCGATAGTTCTGAAATAGAGAACTATATCCTTTGCTTTCTGCAGAGAAAGGAATTCTTTCTCCCTGGCATACTCCTCAGAACCTTTAAAGCTTAAGGATTCGATCTCTTTCTTTTTCTGAAGGAATGAGGATGAGTTGATCAATTCTTTTAGTTCTGTGAATTTTTTCAGGGTATCTGACTTTGCGAAAGCATTTAGCTTGTCAAATTCAGCTATCAGAGCTTTCTCAGCCTGTTCAATTTTAGCAGTTGACGGGATCAAACCCAATAGAAACTTGAGACTTGCCATTGCATAAATGTTTTAAGTACAACTGATAAAGATAGAAATTCTTTATAAAACAAACGTTCAAACAGCCTCAAATATTTGTTTTTCAAAAAATATGTGAATGTTGCAAAAATTTAAATGCACCAAAAGGGCAACAGGTAATAAAAGGCAAAATTCCGATTATTCGCATAAAACAGAGTTTGTGGAAATTTCCTACTTTTGCCGCAGCGATATTAGTATTTATGGCACTTATACATGAATTTGAAAACAGCGGTAACTGGCTTTTTAAAAGAAGAAGCTGGCTCCCGGTAATTTTAGTTGCTGCCGGACTCGTAATGATGTATCTCGGAAACAGGCAGGCAATAATTTTTGACCTGCGGGATGAAATGATCTTTCTTGGCGTAAGCATGTTGGGAGAGGTAATAAGAATTATTACAGTCGGCTTTGCCCCCAGGAACACCTCTGGACGCAACACTGATGCCGGCCAGATTGCTGATGAGCTGAACGTGACAGGTATCTATTCCATAGTAAGGCATCCGCTTTATATCGGCAATTTTTTCATGTGGCTGGGACCTGTTCTATTCGTGCATTCTGCCTGGTTCACTGTGGTTTTTTGCCTTGTCTACTGGCTCTATTACGAGAGGATAATGTTTGCCGAGGAGCAGTTTCTTAGAAGAAAATTCGGAGAGGCATATGATAAATGGTCTGAAAAAGCAGGCTCGTTTATCCCTTCGTCAATTAAATATATTCCGTCAAAGCTTTCATTCTCAATCCGCAATGTGCTAAAGAGGGAATACAATAGTTTCGTGAACATATTCGTTATTTTCTTCCTTCTCGATATTTTCAGGAACTTTTATCTTTCAGAACGAATATACTTTACCCGGATCTGGTTAATACTCTTCATTGCCGCAGTTATAATCTGGGCAATAATACGGTCAATCCACAAGTACACCAAATGGCTTGAGGTGGAAGGGAGGTAATAAACCGGCGGATATCATGAAAGGGACTTCAAAATAATTATTGGAGATTCTTCGCTTCACTGCGTTTCGCTCAGAATGACAGGTATCGAGGGATATAATGTAGAAGAAGAGGTGAGTTGCCAATGCAACTCACCTCTTCTTCTACCCCCCTTGAAAAAAATGTCTGTCATTCCGAACGAAGTGAGGAATCCCTCTGTCATGAAAAACTTCTTACTCCAGGCTTCTGAAAAGTGAAAGGAAGGTAATTACCGTTATTGCTATCTTTGAAGGGTGGCAAAAGTAATAAATAAGAAATTGTCCTATATTCTTACTCTGCCTGTACATTTTTACAGGTATGTAATCTCTCCATTCTTAAGGCCTGCTCGCCGGCATATTCCTACATGCTCTGAGTACATGCTTGATGCTCTTAAAATCCACGGGCCATTTACTGGTTTTGCAATGGGGTTTAACAGGATATTGAGGTGCCGTCCGAGAGGAACGCATGGCTACGATCCGGTACCGTTGTTCAGATTCAAGAGATATCATCCCTTTTCAATATTATTAAGAAGAAGTAAAAGAGGGAACAGGCTTAAACATTAGTTTTAAGACTGCATAACAGCAATACTGCAAGACAATTAAAAGTTCAGCTCTTCCTTCAGGTGTTTGTATCCGGCCCTGCTGACCGGCAGCTTTTCGCCTGATTTAAGAATAGCAACATGATTGTCTTTTCCATACGGTTCAATACGGTTGATATCCAGTATCCGTACGATATATGAACGATGCACTCTTACAAAATCAGTTCCCGGAAGGTTATCTTCATAAAACTTCAAAGTCTGCTGCTTAAGAGCTTTTCCTGCTGAATGGTAAACCATCACATAATCGTC
>PMIG01000161.1:0-993 GCA_003157055.1 Bacteroidales bacterium
TGCACTGCCTGTATCTCCTGATGTAGCAGTAAGAACAGTCAGATGGTTATTTCCAAGTGCAGCATAGTAGTTCATAAGCCTCGACATAACCTGTGCGGCAAAGTCCTTGAAAGATGCCGTTGGCCCCTGATCAAGCCTCAATAAATAGGTACGGTCAAATACTCTCTCGAGCGGAATTCTGAAGCTATAGGCATCATGACAAATATTCATCAGCACGGATTCTTCTATTTCATTCCCAAGGAATTTCTTCAGGATTAAAAAAGCAGTTTCCTGATAATCACTGAAAAAGATGGATTCAATTTCCTGCTTGCTTAGCAATGGGATTGAAGAAGGCATATAAAGTCCGCCGTCAGGTGCAAGCCCTTTCAGCAGAGCATCCCTGAATGGGACTTCAGGTGCTCGCAGGTTTGTAGAATAATATTTTATAGGACTTCTTTTCAATTCTTTATTCCATTTTCAGTTTTGTCTTGTGACCTTTATCTTTTATCTTAAAAACTTTCTCCATCTACACATTAACTACTCTCATCAGGTCAGCAAATACACCGGCAGCCGTCACATCGGCACCAGCTCCATAACCTTTAATGACCATAGGCAGTTCACGGTATCGCTCTGTGGTTAGCAGAACAATATTATTGCTTCCCTCAAGATTAAAGGATGGATGATCCGGATTGACTGCAATCAGTTTTACCGATGCTTTTCCATTATCTAATGTAGCAAAGAACCTCCATTTTTTACCCTCTTTTGTCAGCTCAAGCCTTCTTTTTTCGAACTCACTGTCATATTTTTCAACTTCATTATAAAAATCATTAAGATCGCCCTCAAAACATTTATCAGGAAGGAACTTCTCCACATGAACATCACCCTTCTCAATCTTGTATCCTGCCTCACGTGACAAAATTAAAATTTTCCTGACCACATCTATCCCACTGAGGTCTATGCGGGGATCAGGCTCAGAATAACCTTTTTCGCGAGCCCGACGGATGGCTTTGCTCA
>PMIG01000161.1:1045-4414 GCA_003157055.1 Bacteroidales bacterium
GATAATAGCTGAATTCGGAGGAGCATGCTATTTTATTTGCAGTCACCACCGAAATATAGCCGGAGAGTATGCCAGCATAGGTCGCAGCAACTTTATCATCGGCAGTGCAATCAATGAAGGCAGAGTCCCTCAGATTTAATTTCTTAATCCGCCGAATGAATTCAGCCAGGTCCGCTTTTTCTCCTTGTGATCTGAGAATGTCGCGGTATTTTTCAAGATCAATGCCTTTTATATCGATCAGCATTTTTCGGGTATTGGAGATACCCACAAGATTTACCTTCACCCTGCGCTCTGAAAGAAGAAGATCATGCTGCTTCTGAAGCTGTTTCAGAAGGCTTGTTCCGACTATCCCCGTACCTGTCACAAATAGGTTTATCTCCTTGAATTTTGAAAGGAAGAAGCCGTCGTGGATTGAGTTCAGGGCCTTCCTGAGACTTTCACTTCTGATAACGACAGATATGTTTAATTCAGATGATCCCTGGGCAGTTGCAATTACGTTTATCCCATTCCTGGCCAGCGATCTGAACAGCGTCGCTGAAATGCCTGGAGTATTTTTCATTCTTTCACCTACAATTGCTATGATTGATAGGTTTTTTTCAATTATCAGCCTGAGTTCGTTGTTATGTTCGATCTCGATCCTGAACTCATCCGAGATCGCACTCTGTGCTGCCAGAAAATCGCCGGGGTTTATAGCAAAGGTTATCGAATATTCAGAAGAAGCCTGGGTTATAAGTATAATATTGATACCACTTTTAGCAAGCGCTCCAAAAAGTCTGGACGATGTTCCTGTGACTCCTACCATAGCAGGCCCCTGCAGAGTTATAAGGTCAATATGATCGATAGAAGAGATTCCTTTTATGGGGCTTGGACTGGTGTCATCGGATTTATGGTTGATGATAGTTCCCTTTGAATCCGGATTAAATGTATTCCTTACACTTAATGGTATGTTTGCTTTATAGACAGGTCGAAGGGTAGGAGTATAGATAACTTTTGCACCAAAATGTGAAAGTTCCATTGCTTCGGGATATGTAAGGGTCTCAATGGTATACGCCTTATCGACTTTCCTGGGATCGGCGGTCATGAATCCATCAACATCGGTCCATATCTCGAGCATTTCGGCACCCAACGCAGCTGCAACAATGGCTGCAGTATAGTCTGAGCCACCTCTTCCCAGGGTGGTCGTTTCACCGTTAATGTCACTCGAAATAAATCCGGGCATAATCACGAGATCCTTTTTCTTACCAATCTTTTCCCGAATAAGAGAATTGGTCATAGCAAAATCGACGGAGGGATTACCCACACGGTTATCGGTTTTTATCATTTCCCTTGAGTCGGCATGAAAGCAATTATCGAAAAGCTTGCTGAGAATAAGGGATGATAATCTTTCGCCGGACGAAAGTACCTGGTCGAGAGAGTGTTTTGTACACTCATGGAGCAGGAAGATTCCGTTTAACAGCTCTCTGAGTTCATCAGTTATCAAAGTGATCTCTTGCAGGGTTTTTTCCTGCCGGGCTTTATCGCTGATCAGGCTTCTTGCGAAATCATAGTGTTTTATAATGAGTTTTTCAAGATGATCGCGATAGCCCGATACACCTCCGGAGGCTAGCGATGATACAAGTGAAAGCTCATCTGTAACTCCCTTGAATGCAGAGATTACCACCACACATGGAAGCGACTGAGATTCAATGATTCTCATGACTCCCCTTATCCGTTCTGGTGAACCAACCGAAGAACCGCCGAATTTCAGAACTTTCATTTCAGTGTATTATTCTTAAAAAAAGCATCCATGGGGATGCTTTTAAGAATGTAAAATTAATAAAAAAAGGTAAAAACATCAGTATAATTATAAATATTAATAATTACTGACCAATTTGCGTAAATATATTAAATAATATGGTAAATGGCTTAAATACTGTTGTCTTTAGCCAGATGCTGCTTTCTCGAGTCGTTTCAGTATTGAAAAAATGAATGTAGCCGACAATAATAAGCATACAATAAATACCAGCCAGAGCAAACTCAGCGGAATCTTATCCCAAAGTAATGTTCCGACAAATAATAATTTATTACCAGCGGCTGTTGCCAGAAGCCATCCTCCCTGCATCAGCCCCTGAAACCTTGAAGGTGCAACCTTTGAAACAAAAGAAAGTCCCATCGGACTCAGGAAGAGTTCTGCAACAGTAAGTGTAAGATAACTGCTTATTAGCCAGTATGGTGAAACTCTCCCTGCATCTAAAACAGGTGCTCCATGAAGTGAAACAGGTGATTGAGCTCCAATAGAAGCAACAAGTACAATGGCAAATCCAACAGCAGCAATAATCAAACCTATTCCTATTTTCTTTGGAGTAGAAGGTTCAATTCCTTTCTTGTTCAACCACGAAAATGCAGCCATTACCGGGAATGTAAGAGCAACAATAAAGAGTGGATTGAAAGACTGGAATACTTCAGGGGCTATTGCGTTTCTCGGCCCAAAAGGTGTTAGAAATTTGCCTAACAATCCGGTTGGATCAAATCCATTTGTGAAAAATAAAGCGAACATGATTGCAAAAACAAACAATAATCCACCGATGATCTTGATATTTGTTTTCAGGTTTTTATATAACAGTATTACAATACCGGCAATAGCTGCTAGAACTGCAAGCATGGATGGCAATGTGAAAAACAAGCTGGTAAAAGGCCCAACCTGTTTGACTGTATAATCCCGAGCGAATAGGGTAAGTGTCAATCCATTCTGATGAAATGACATCCAGAAAAAGATAGCTACCAGGAAAACAAGCACCAGTGCCGTGATCCTTGATCTTTCTTCTTTCCGAGAGCTCAGGATGATCCATGTAATAAAACCTGAGAAAAGCCCAAAAGCAAAACCTGCTGTCCAGCCAACTTGTTTAATGAAATGAAGAGCAAAGGCTGTCAGTCCCATTGCAAAAGCAGCAGCAATAAGCGCTTTTGGAACAAATTCAACTTTTTCTGCCGCAACTTCAGCTTCCTTCGTCTCCTTATTCGGCAGATACTTGTTGAAAATTATGTAAACCAGGAGTGAAATTACCATTGCACCGGCTGCAATTCCGAAAGCATAATTATACCCTTTTGAAAAGACATTGAGATAACTGTGTGCAAAAGAAGAGAGGTTTGTAACTGGTCCTGCCAGATTGACCTTATCGGCAAGCTGCTGGAAAGTCGTGGTATCTGTCATTGTGCCATTAAGGAACTGATGACACAGAGAGGGAACAGTTCCGTCATGTGAAAAACCGTTTACCTTAAGCCACCAGTTGCGCATACCGTTTGCAGCATACGGAGCAAAAAAAGCTCCCACATTTATTCCCATGTAAAAGATCATGAATGCTATGTCCCTTTGCTTATCATACTTAGGAT
>PMIG01000368.1 GCA_003157055.1 Bacteroidales bacterium
TCGCGCCGAGTAGATCTTTACTATCAGCCATACAAGAAATAGCAATGCAGCTATATAAAGAATAAATGCAAATACGGATCTGTACCAGGGGGGCAGAATAGTAAAGCTGTATTGAGCCTCATTGCTTACCTGGCCGTAAACATTTCTTGCTTTTACATGGAAAACATAGCTTCCCTCATGCAGGTTGGTATACTCCTGGTAATATTTGTGCTCCCAGTTCTTCCAACCTGGATCAAATCCCTCAAGCCTGCAAGAAAACATCATTTTGTCAGTATGTTCATAGAACGATGCCGAGAAATCGAAGCGCAATGAGTTATCGACAAACTTGATTGCTGGTTTAAACGACTGGGGTTGTTCGGAGACGATTCTGAAACCAGTAGTGTCCGAGACATAGTACCTGCCGGAAAACAGTACTGAATCGGAACGGGTGATTACCACTTTCCTCATCAGAACCGGGAATCCGGCAGAATAATCCCTGGAGTTTATAATTTCATATCGTATAAGACCTTCCGATGTGCCGAACCAGCAAATCCTGTCTGCATCCTGGTATAATGTATTCACCTTACTGGCATCAATAGCCATAAAAGGTTTGCTTACAAGCAGATCATGGTTATTCTTGTCAATATAAGCTATCTTATTACCTGCACAGACCCATGTTCTCGATGGCGTATCAAGAAATGATGAAACTGATTTCCCGATTGAGTCTGTGACAAAGTGAAAGGGGGTGAAATATCCCTTAAACCATTCGGGCTTATTTTTCAGCGAATCAGGCAGTGATTCCCTGACAGTTTTTTCGTTTACAAAACTGTACAATCCTACACTGGATCCGAAAAGAATTTCTCCTTCTCTGTAAAAAGGGAATATTGTACCTGAGGGGAGGCCTTCCGCAATACTGTATCGGTCAATGGCATGGTTATAATTTTTATTGAAGGAAATCCTTATGGTACCCTCATTACGTGTTCCTATCCAGACAACACATGAGTCAGGATTGTTAAAATCTTCTCCAGTTAAAGAGATAATATCGGATAGAACATCCCCGGCCATTTGAGTTTTCCTGAACGATCCGTCTGTTCGATAAACTGCCAGTCCCTTCGAACCCCCTGAAAAAAGAAGTTTCAGACCGGGGGAGTAATAAAGGCTGAATGTGTTTTCATTGCCGAATTTTTCAATTATGTTGCCTTTTATCTTATATGTTCCCTCATCAGTTCCTGCCACCATTATTTCTCCTGCATTAATCAGACACCACACTTGCGACTTAATCTCCGGAACCGGATAAAAGTCTTTACCGTGCGTTCCGGCTTTTGCCTGTACGAAAAGTCCGGCTGAAGTCCCGGCATACAGCAATCCGTTGTACCTGATAATACTGCTCACAGAACCTTCAATGCCTGATTTCTCAGAATAATAAGACAGGGGCGAAATGTATTCGACAGTACTGATCCCATTGTTGAGCGCCAGCCATAAATTCTGATCCCTGTCGGTGATGACCTGCTTGACATCATTATCGGCAATACCTGAAATTTTGTCAATTTTGGCAGAAATATTTCCTTCATGGTCAATAATAATAACACCCCCCGATAATGTGCTGATTGCAATGTTGCCATTTTTTAACCGGATGCCGCCAGTGATCAAAGAATTATCTATCAGATTTTTATCACTGACGGGAAATGGGCGGAACTTAATATCTGCAGCGGGATCGTAAAGCAATATACCCTTTTCCCTGGTGCCAATAAGGATTTTTCTACCGCCTTCATCGAATGGGACCATAAAGAAAATGCCCGTAGATTTGAATATTTCACCTCCCGGAATTAACTTAAACCTCTCGTTTTTAAATTCAGTAAGGCCAATTTCCCTCTGTCTGGCATAAAGGATATCATTGACAACAAATGTGGTATGAAATGAGGTCTCGGAATTCACTACCCTTATTTTCCGGTTTTTGTAAATAAATAGCTTTTCTTCAGCCTGAAAAATGACACCCTGAGAACAGATTTCAATATTCCTGATATTGGAAAAATTTCTGGCGTCACCTTTAAGGGAATCTGAAAGGGAAAAATATTTTAATCCATTAATCCTGTCAGGTGCAAAATATCCGAATTCATTTTGAGAGCCGGCATATATTATTCCGCAAGAATCAGAAGCAAGGGATAATATCCATGCCTCTTTATTTATAGGGCAGGAGTTCCAGGTTCTGCCGTCAAATTCCAGCAGCTTAAAACCGTTTGCGGCATATATCAATCCGCTTTTATCCTGTGTTACGCACCAATTAGTGGGGTTGAATTCCCTTCCGTAATCTTTTGTGGTATAATTTGTTACAGGATAAATAACCTCCTGGGCCAATACTGTCTGCCCAAGAAAGACAGAAATAATAAAAATTTCCGGAAGATATTTCATAGCCCTCAGGATAGCATTAATTTATGGTAACTTAATGTAAAGATATAAAAGTAGATGACTACCCTGAAGCAACAGGAAGATAAATTTCCCTGAGCTACTTGATTTTCAGTTTGAAGGATTTATCAAGCCAGGAAAGAAGATTCTCCTGGTCGATTTTACCGTACTGGTCGCTGATATAACTTTTTACTTCCGCAATTTTTTGTGATGGTGAACGATTCGACATTGATTCAAGAATGACCTTAACCTCTTCTCCAAGTTGCTTCGTATCAGGAAATATGAGGTTGAATTCACTGAGCAACATTGATTCAGATCCGTTTCTGTAAAACAATTTGATTAATGTATTATCAGGGCTTGGGATCGGTTGTCCATCGACAGTATATAATCCTTTTTTGTCAATTATGAGTGTGTCACCCGAATAATCAAGTTTTTTGTTGATCTCTTCACCTTTATATATATACCTGAGGAAGAAAAAATGATCTTTATCCATTGGATAAGCTGCCCTGTCGATTACCAGCTGCTGCCTGTCGAGGATCACATATTTGCCTGAAAAAATATCCGGCAGTTTCTCCGGATTTTCAAAAGCCCCCCGTGTGCTGATGTTGTACATTGCAGGAAGATAGTTCGAGCTGGCGGAAGCAAGGTTGTGATTTTTGCTTGTTATGATAAGCCTCCCTTTCTGGGGATTTATAACCGCTGCACTGGCGTCATCAGTTCTAAAAAGCAGATCCTCCTTTTCGTTGAAAACAGTTCCGGTTTCAAGCGAAACGCCTTTCGTCTTCAAAACTATCGTGCCATTCACCTTAATGACTTTAAAGTTCTCCTGGCCGAAAGAATTAAATGATAAAATCAGAAAAATTAGCAGACACAGGAATATTGATTTCATAGCTCAAAGAATTTGAAATAAGTTATTATTACCCCGAATAAATACAAAAACCATACCTTAAATTCAGGCAGGGATATTTTATAATGCTAAATTATAAAAATTTGTAGGATATTTTCCCTGATTCCTGTATTATACTTATACTTAGCCTTCATAACCCGGGGCTTCGATTACAGGTTAACAATATTTTCTTTTTTAAGAAGTTATATTTATCAACAATAACTATTTTTGCGGGGGCTTTTTAAATAATTTGAAAATCTATAGAAATGAGAAAGATATTTGCAGCTCTTTTTATAACAGCACTTACACTGAACCTGTCGGCTCAGGATAAATTCACTGATTCCCGTGATGGGAATACATACAGAACCATCAAGGCAGGAGGGACTATATGGATGGCGGAGAACCTAAAATTTCAGTTAAAGGGAGAAGCGGTTTATAGCTTTGATAATAATAAAGACAATATTGCCGCCTATGGCTTATTATACGACTGGAAGACAGCACTCAAGGCTTGTCCGGATGGATGGCATCTTCCATCGGACGCCGATTTTCGTTCTCTTATGGATCAGTCTGAAATTAATGACACCAGGGGAAAGCCGGGTTCCGGCCCTGCCACATTCAGGGTGCAGCTTGCAGGGATGCAGGACTTCGAAGGGACATTCTCCGAAATGGATGAAAGTGCATATTATTGGACATCGACGGAATATAGCCAGAACGAAGCTGAATATTTCAGCTATCTGCTGATAAATGACAAGCCCGTGATTGATCTGTCAAGGAAACAGGATATGCCCGATATTCATGGTGCTGAGAAAACCAACAAGTACTCTGTTCGCTGCGTGAAGTAACAGGCATCCGGTTCTGTAAAGAGCATGGATACATTTGCCGACAAGATAATCTCATTCTGCTTAAGTCTCGATGTTAACGGGAGTTTGCCTGGAGGTATCTCTGTAATGAATCCTTTCAGGAGTAATCCCAGGGCGATGGCTATTGTATCTCAATTCTACAGGAAGTTTTACAGCGATAACAAGGAGCGCCGGCTGATACTCGGAATCAATCCCGGCAGGTTTGGAGCAGGGGTCACAGGCATACCATTTACCG
>PMIG01000334.1 GCA_003157055.1 Bacteroidales bacterium
AGAGTTTAAGAGTGAGATAGTTGAAGATACTAAACCGGTTGAATCGGAGGTCGAGAAGAAGATATCATCACTCGCTCAGAGAGCTAAAAAGTATAAGCCGGCTGAGAAGCAGGAAGAGACTGTTGCAGAGCAAAAAATGAAAGCTCCGATGAAAGTCGGCGATGCGGTGAGAATGACCGATACCATGGCTGCCGGGGAGATTACGGAAATCAAAGATAGGATGGTTCAGGTGGAAACAGGAAGCTTCAGATTCCTGGTTTCAATCGATAAGATAGAAAAGATAAGCAAAGCGGAACTCAGGGAGAGCCTCCGGTCAGCTCAAAAATACACACCGACTGACCCGGTCCTCAATCAGAGGAAGCTAAATTTCAAGCCTGAGATTGATATCAGGGGTGTGAGGGGAGAAGAGGCGATAAACCAGGTCGGCAACTTTATTGATAATGCAATTATGGTCCAACATAAGAACCTGAGGATTCTTCACGGCAAGGGAAACGGCATTCTGAGGCAGCTTGTACGGCAGTATCTGGCAACTGTAAATGTCGTAAAATCGTTCCGTGACGAACATGTAGATATGGGGGGATCTGGAATAACGGTAGTAGAACTCGATTTTTAAAAGGCTTCAGGCTTTAGAAAACAGGCAGATAAGAAAAAATATCCCGCAGATTTCGTAGAAGTTCGCAGACCTGAAATCTGCGGAGATCGGCGTGATCTGCGGGATATATAAAATTCAGATATATCAGTAAAGTCTTACCCCGCCATAGGAGGACTCTACAGTAACTTTTGCAGAAGGATTTGACTCTTTTCCGACAACCCCTCTTATTTCAGTAGAATTGTTTTCAATTATGCGCCGTTGATTCTGGAAATTATCTTCATTGAATTTTAAGCTGCCATAGGAGACATGCCCATCAAGCAAGTAGCTTGCAGATTCATCGATTGCTACTTTTACTCCCATATAGTGAGTGTCAACTGATACAGACTCAAAACCTGCAGGAACCCTATCGACATTCAATGAACCATATCCGCCGGTGAATTCCAGCTTTTTTGTCAGGGATCCGACGTTAACATCAGCATAACCGGCGTCGAGAACAAGATTACCGATCTCATCAATCCTAAGCTTGTCATATTTTGATTCGCCTACCAACGAACTGATAGTTCCTATCTGAACGCTTGAATATTTGCTGTCAAGGAGAAGAGCCTGGCATTTAGATACTGTGAAGTTTCCGCAGTATCTTATTGTGGCATCCATCCATCCGGCTTCGTCAATGTTTCCCTTGCCATAGCTTAGGTTTAAAGTGTTTATGGGTTTTTCATTTCCCCTTATGAGCTTACTGGCTGTAAGGTTGCCGTACTTGATTTCGAGATTAACCAGTCCCTTCATGATATCAAGGTCAGTGTTGCCGTATTTGTTCACCAGGTTAAGGTCCATCCAGACCGGCATTTTTACATCATAATCTATTGAGAATTTTCTTGAATCGTTACCCCAACCGGTAAAGTTGAATTTATCATCAATAACTGTTTTTGCAGAAACGAAATCAGAGCCTTCATCAAACTGGATATCTATATAGCTCAGGAGTTTTTCTGCCTTATCCTTGTTGGGATACTTTACAGTAACTTTCACATTTATAACAACCTTGTCTGTTTCAGATGTCTGAACTACAATATCGCCATACCTGTTATTAAGTTCGACTCTTGAGCCCTGTTTTGCAGTATATTCCTTGTTAAACTCCTTTTTTACTTCTTCCTGACCTGAAAGTGAAGCAGAGAGAAGGAAGATAGAGGCCAGAAGCAGCCCTCCTGTTTTATATGCTTGTGTTTTCATGTTTTACGCTATTTTGGTTTTCATTCCTTATTGCTTTTAACTGATTAACTATGAAGGACATCACTTCAAGCTTGGTCTGGTAATGTTCTATCATGGCATTAATGATCCTTTCATCGTTTGGGTTTGCCTTTAGTTCCTTCTGAAGCTGAATATAAACTGAATCCATGCTTTCCATCTCTTTTTTCAGCATGATCTTCTGTTCAGGGTTTCCTGAAATATCGACGGTTGTAATTTCGCTTTCCACCAGATTCACCTGGTGTATGTAATAGTTCTCAACTTCCTTATACTGCGGTGAAACATCGCCGAGGGTCATTCTTCCTCTGTCAGACCTGATAAAATGATCCCATGTCCAGAGTGAAGAAAGAGTTAAAAGCAGCGTGACGACGGCAGCTTTAAGCAGGTAAGGAACGATGCTCCTTTTTATGCTGCCGGTGCTGAACCGCTTCTCCAGCTTCATCTGGAACCGCTCGAAGTGACCTTTCGAAGGTTCTTCATCTTCGAAAAAGTCGCGGTTACTACTGATTAATTCCTCTATATTTTTCATGACTTAATAATTTTCATTCTTTTTTAATTCTGCTATGAGTCTCTGCTTGGCTCTTGAAAGCTGTGACCGCGACGTGCTGCTGTTAATTTTCAGGATTTCAGCAATTTCGTCATGGTCATAACCTTCAAGGAGGTAAAGTGAGAGGATAACCCTGTATCCGTCTGGCAGTTTTTCAATCGCCTCTTTTACTGCTCCGACCCTGACGTCAACCTCTTCATTCCTCATTGACTCTTCGTGGCTCTCATCCTTAATGCCTGCATGTAACTCAATATCTTCAAAGACCGCTTTCCTTTTGTTCAGTGCATCGAGCGAGCGGTTGACCACAATTTTTTTCAACCAGGCCCCGAAGCTTACTGTTCCGGAATATGTATCAATCTTTTCAAAGGCCGCCAGGAACGATTCCTGCATTACATCCTCGGCTTCCATTGTATCGCTCACAATCCGGAGGCTTGTGTTATACATTGCCTTGTAGTATAACTTGTATATCTGGAACTGGGCTTTCTGGTCGCCTTCTTTACATCCGTCAAGTAAATTCTGGTGCAGATTCTTAAATGCCGCTTCAACGTTTGTCATCTTCGGATAAAGACTTGTAGTTATATATGAAACTGCACCCACGTTCTTTTTCTTTTCTGATAGAAAGACGTGGGGAACATATTAATGCTGCACTCAATTTAAGAATTTTTTTTAATTCCCGTAATAAATGCAAGGATTAACCCCTGAGTGACTTGTCCGGTTGCATAATTAAGCTGGGAACCAAAAAGAGAATGGGGAATGGAAAAGATTATAAGAAGTACGAATGCGGCCAGTACTGTATAGAGAGGCTTCTCTTTTTTATGGTTCAGAATGACAGCAATAATCCAGAATATTAATGCAATAATTGTTTTATTATCTGTAAGGTCCCAACCGAGGGGGATCCCGGTCCAGAATTCACCGAAAGCAAATTTCTGTACCAATGGCCCGAGGATAGCTCCTCCTGCGATCAATAATCCCAGAGTCCATGCGCCATATTTCTTATAAGATGGGACTTTTGCCAGGGCAAGCAGTCCGGCTGCTGTCGAAAAGAACATCGCAATGAACATAATAAGTATATGAGGGAGCAGAATATATCCTGGTACTCCGCCTTTAAAACGGACAATAACAGGCTCCTCCCTGAGAATTGTCTGAGTTCCCTTTGAATCGGTGATCTCGATATAATACTGAAGCTTTCCGGCTGCAGGCTGAACTGGAATATCGGCAAAAAGTCCTTTTTCCTCGGTCATCCTGAAAATCCTGTTCATGACGAATGAGTGTACAGGATACACTTTATAATTAAAGGATACCCGCTGGTACTCATCTTCAGAATGGAATCTCTTGTACCAGGCAACAGCTTTTATTGATGTATCATTAACATTCAGCTTTATCTGTGAACGTTCATCAAGGCCGATGCTCCTGGTAAGTTTCAGTTCGTAAACCGATCCGTTAAGAGTTATATTAACTCTTTTCGGGTATGTCGGACCGGTTTTCCTCTGGTAATAGGCAGCAAAGAGAGTGATAATCAATGCCAGTGTCCAGAGCAGAAACTTTTTCATGGTAAAAAGTTATCTGTTATTATTATAGCTGGATAAGCAGATTGATCTTCGTACCGTCACGCAGGACTTCAACAACTATACTCTGGCCATGCTTCAGCTGGCCCATCCTGGACATATATTCATAGATATTATTTATGGTCTTTCCATTGATTGATGTAATAATATCTCCCTTTTTCATTCCGCCTAATGCAGCAGGTCTTCCAGGATCTACTCCATCAGCTCTCAATCCATTCTTTACAATTCCAGCAAAATCGGGCACAATACCAAGGGCAATACCTTTCCTTCTGACCTGTCTGCCCTCTTCAACTTTAGGGCCTGCCTCCCTGAATTTGAGCTTCTCAGGTGAATTGGAAAGCTTTTCAATAACCTTGTATATAGGATCGGATATCTTTATCATTCCCTTGTAGTTTATCTTATCATACGTATCTGATGGCGTATGATAGTCAAGATGGGCGCCTGTAGTATAGAAAAGGACAGGTATATTCTTTCCGTAGAATGAAGAGTGATCTGAGGGACCGAAACCTTCATCAGATAATGTAAGCTTGATGATATTAGTGTCATCTTCCGATGAAACCAATTCCCTTAATCCATCAGCAGTGCCTATGCCGCTTATCTGCAAGATATTGCTCTCCTGTAACCTTCCAACCATATCGAGATTGATCATTGCATTTACTTTGGCAAGATCTATTCCGGAGTGATCGGTAAAATATTTTGAACCCAGAAGTCCTTCCTCTTCACCTGAAAAAGAAAGGCATATAATGCTTCTTTTATGGCTTCCGCCCGAATGAGCAATTTTTTCAGCAAGCTCGAGCATCAGGCTTACACCTGAGGCATTATCATCAGCTCCGTGATGAATTGCAATGGTATCGGGAGTCCTGCTTCCAGAGCCCGGACCGCCCATTCCCAGGTGGTCAAAATGTGCACCTATTATAACATATTCATTCTTAAGGTTTTCAGCTTCACCAGGAAGAATCATTTCAACATTCCTTGCAGTGCTCATTTCCTTAATTATCTCTGCTTTACCGCTAACGATAACTTTGGTAGCAAAACTGAAGGGTTTCCTGGTATCGTTGAGTTTTTTCTCAAGATCGGCAATTTTTTTCCCGGTTTTTGATAGGATTAGATCAGCTGCATCCCTTTTAACCCTGAATACCGGAATATCAGTCGGAAAATCATTGGAGTTTAATGATTCAAATGTATCCTGGGAGTCATAATTTATACCTGAAACCAGCAGTACTCCGGCTGCACCCATATCTTTTGCAGCCATCACCTTGTCGCGATCGCCGCTGTAAGGGATGAACGAGCTCTTTGATTTATCGGTTTCAGGATCGGCCCTGAGAATAAGAACCCATTTGTCCTTGACATCTATGCTCTTGTAATCGTTCCATTTCAGACTGTCGCCATTAATGTTAAAACCGTAACCGGCGAATACTGCTTCAGCAATAAGTCCGGAGTTTGAGCTGAAAGCAAACGGCATGAAATCTTTTCCCGGAGTAAAATTTGTTTCATTGATTGAGAGTGAATTCTCGGGACCTGCCACGAGCTTGCTGGTAACTCTGAATCTCTGAAGACCATCACCAGCAAGATTTTTAAACCCGTATGAAGCGAGTGCATCTCTTATATAAAATGCAGCAAGACTGTCGCCTGCAGAACCAGCAAGCCTGCCTTTCAGTGAATCTGATGAAAGATATTTGATATGATTCTCAAGTTCCTCAATCGTTACTTTACGATAACCCCTGCATGAGAACATAAGGATTATGATAATTAATGGCAAAAGAGTATTTATAATACTTTTTATTTTTGGCATATTGCTTTATATAGGTGGAATTTGTGGAATATTAATTAACCTTTAACTTAGATAACAATGATTTTATTCAAAAAGCTTAAATGCCTCCTTGATCAGAGAGATAGCTTCTCTAAGCTGAGGCTCGGTGATCACAAGAGGAGGAGCAAACCTGATAATATGCTCGTGTGTCGGCTTGGCAATCAGTCCCTTATCCATCATTGCCAGACATACATCCCATGCTGTTTTGCCGCCTTTCGGCCTGATGACTATTGCATTAAGGAGTCCCTTTCCGCGTACGAGTTCAATCATGTCTGATTTTACACTTTTCATCTCATCGCGGAAAATTTTACCCAGTTTTTCGGCATTCTCAGCAAGCTTTTCGTTTTTTATGACTTCGAGAGCGGCAATTGCCACTTTTGCTGCAAGAGCATTTCCTCCGAAAGTCGAGCCATGTTCCCCCGGTTTGATTGTAAGCATGATCTCGTCATCGGCAAGAACGGCCGAAATTGGCATAACACCTCCTGAAAGAGCTTTCCCCAGGATAAGTATGTCGGGCCTTACACCTTCATGATCACAAGCCAGTAGCTTCCCGGTCCGTGCAATCCCTGTCTGTACTTCATCGGCAATGAAAAGAACATTATTCTTTTTGCAGAGATCGTATGCTTTCTTCAGGTATCCATCATCGGGGACAAAAACACCGGCTTCACCCTGGATTGGTTCAACAAGGAACCCTGCAACATCAGGATCCTGAAGAACCTTTTCCAGTGCTTTCAGATCATTATATGGAATTATCACTATCCCGGGAGTAAAGGGACCATAATCGTTCCTTGCATCCGGATCAGTTGACATGGAAATTATTGTAATGGTGCGGCCATGAAAGTTGCCTTCACATGCAATGATTTTTGCCTGATCATTCTTTATACCTTTTTTCAGATATCCCCATTTGCGGCATAGCTTCAAGGCTGTCTCATCAGCTTCGGCGCCTGAGTTCATGGGAAGAACCTTGTCATATTTAAAGTACTTTGTTACATACTCTTCATATTCACCAAGAACAGTATTATAGAATGCCCTTGATGTAAGCGTGAGCTTCTGAGCCTGGTCGGTAAGGGCTTTAATAATTTTAGGATGGCAATGACCCTGGTTCACAGCTGAATAAGCCGACAGGAAGTCAAAATACCTTTTTCCGTTAACATCCCAGACAAAAGGACCTTCGCCTCTCTCAAGAACCACCGGAAGCGGATGGTAGTTGTGTGCACCATACTTTTCTTCACGGTTAATATAATCCTGTGCATTCATATTATTGATTATTAATTAGTTATGATTTGAGTGATATAAGGCACAATTTTACAAAGTCTTTTTATCATTTCAAAATCTTTAACCACAAAGAGCACAAAGGCAAATCACAAAGAGCACAAAGGAATTATCAGCATTGTTCACTTGAGCCCTTCGTGTCCTTCGTGTGAACTTTGTGTCCTTTGTGGTTAAGTTGTATTGTTAATCGTCCAGAAGATCCGGTCTCAGTCGCTGTGTACGTTCAACTGACTGTTCATGCCTCCATTTTTCGATTTCTGCAGCATGGCCTGAGAGCAGNNGCTGACTGCTCATCACCAAGGGCACCAGGAAGCAGTCTTACTATTGCATCTGTAATGGCTGCTGCAGGCAGCTCTCCTCCTGAAAGGACAAAATCACCCATGGAAATCTCCATGGTAACCAGGTGTTCCCTGATTCTCTGGTCAACTCCTTTATAGTGGCCTGCCAGAATAATGATATTGTTCAGGAGGGAAAGCCTGTTTGCGATTCTCTGGGTGAATTTTTCCCCATCAGGAGAAGTATATATTATCTCATCATAATTCCTTTCATTTTTAAGCTTCTCAATTGCTTTGAAAACAGGTTCGATCATCATCACCATTCCTGCACCCCCCCCGAAAGCATAGTCATCAACGGATTTATATTTGTCAGTCGTAAATTCGTGCAGGTTTATCACATTGATCTCTGCCAGCCCCTTATCCCTGGCACGTTTAACAATCGAGTAGCCGAGAGGACTCTCAAGGAGTTCCGGTACTGCCGTTAGAATGTCTATTCGCATATGATCCATTTTTACAAAGGTAATAAAAAGGCGCAAAGGCTCAATGACGCAAGTGCTCAAAGGTTAAAAGGCATAATGGCTCAACGGTACAGAGGCTCAATGGTAAAAAGACTCAGGAGTGTTAAGTTTTGACAGATATTAATATCATATTTCTCTTCTTTTTTACCTTTTGTCTTTTATCTTTTTACTTTTGTCTTTTATCTTTCACTTATGGATTGTCGTCCCAATTGTGGCGCCTGCTGCATAGCAATTTCGATTTCTTCACCGATCCCCGGGATGCCGGAAGGCAAAGCAGCAGGAGTGAGATGTATTCATTTGCTCGATGATTTCAAGTGTGCGCTTTTCGGCAATCCATCAAGGCCTAAGGTATGTTCCGATTACCTGGCTGAACCTGATTTTTGCGGAAATGACAGGGAGGAGGCAATTAAAATTATGGAATCATTGTCTTAACGCTTCGCGGTCCGTCACTGCGTTCCGTCTTTAGGTCTTGACGCTTCGCTGTCTATTTCATAGACAGGGCGAAGCCCGTAAAGACATTGAGCAGAGCGAACAAGACTTAAAGACAGCCCGAAGGGCATTAAGACATTATTTCCCCGAAGTATAAACCACCTTTCTTCCTAAAATAGTATAATCAACCTATGTCTTCATAATCTCATTTTCAGGAATGGTCAGCAGATTCTTATCGACTATCACGATATCAGCCAGATAACCTTTCCTGATCATTCCTTTCCTGTCGTCCATGAACTGCGCAAAGGCAGATCCGTATGTATAGTATTTTATTGCCTCCTCCATAGTAAGCTTTTGTTCCGGAAACCATCCGTTTCCAGGTTCTCCGAGCCTGTCCTTCCTTGTAACTGCTGCATAAAGTCCCTCCATTGGGTTCAGCGGCTCGACCTGGTAATCAGTTCCAAAGGCAAGAATTGATCCTGCATTAATCAGGCTTCTCCAGACATATGCTTCACTGCAGCGCCCGATCCCTACCCGCTTCTCATAGAACCTCTTGTCAGTTATGCAATGTGTGGGCTGCATTGACGGGATCACTCCCAGTTTTGCAAATCTCGGAATATCGGAGTTCTGTAGAGTCTGTGCATGCTCAATCCTATCCCGGCTGTCGTGTCTGCCATTGATCTTTTCTGCTTTTTCAAATGCGTTGAGGGCCCAGTTATTTGCTTTGTCACCTATAGCATGAATACCAATCTGAAAGCCTGCCTTATCTGCTGCAAGCACCATTTTTTCGAGTTCCTCATAAGGCCACATCGCAAGACCTGATGATGTCGGGACATCTCTGAATGGTTCAAACATAAGGGCTGTACCTGATCCCATCGATCCATCAGCGAAAGCCTTCAGGTATCCGAACCTGATCCAATTTCCTTTTTTAGGATATTTAGCTTCAATTTCCTTGTATTTTAACAGAACAGCTGAATCTCCAGTAAGAGGTTCGCCAATATCGATCCTGCTAGTTAGCTGGCCCTCTTACTGAAGTCGCTCATAGGCACTGAAATCCGCAGCTCCTGCATTCTGAAGGCTGGTTACGCCAAACTCACGTGCCTCCTTCATTGCCAGGAGATAACCCTGCCATTCCCTTGCAGTCTGCTCGGCAGGACTTCTCTCGGCTTTCACCTCTCCGGTCTTTATCAGGTCCATGGCTGCATCCTTAAGAATTCCGGTAGGTTCACCGGTTTCAGCATCTTTTTGTATTTCCCCTCCGAAGGGATTTGGAGTATCCTTAGTTATTCCTGAGTTTTTCAAAACATAGCTATTAACAAGTACTGAGTGTCCATCGGCCCGTTCCAGCAAAACCGGATTATCGGGGGAAACTTTGTCGACCAGTTCTTTCGATGGCCATTTCCTGTCAATGAACATCTCATGTTCCCAGTGGCCGCCCCTGATTGCTACTCCCGGCTTTGTCCTTGATATCTGCTCCCTGACTTTTTCTGTAATCACTTCAGGATTTGTGGTATAGCGAAGCTCAATGAAGTCAGGGTCGAGGGGACCAAAATGAATATGAGCATCATTAAAACCAGGGATCACTAATCTTCCTGCTGCATCGATCACTTCCGTCTTTCCTTTTTCGATCCAGCCTTTAATCTTGTCTGAAGTGCCGATAGCAACGATGAACTCACCTTTGACAGCTATTGCTTCAGCTATTGGATTGGCTTTATCGATGGTAAGTACTTTTCCATTGAGTATTACGAGATCGGCTTTTTCATGTTTGTTGCAGGAAGCTGACATAATTATAAGTGTTATTGATATTAACGACAGTACTGTTTTCATGGGTCAGTTTTTAAGATTTGAAATATATGAAAATATTGGGAGATTCCTCGCTAACGCCCGGAATGACAGTGTGTCTTGGGTATTGAGAAGCAAGGAAGCGCAATGAGGAATCTCCCTATCTGTCTATATATCCAAATGATGTATTATCTCTGTGCGCCTCTGTGTCTTCTCTATGCCGCTCTGTTTAAGTTCTTCTTTACATTTTTGCTATAATTTAACTTCTTATTAAGAATTTTATGGGTTTCTTATGATGCCCCGTATTTCAAAAGAGATAACTTCGCAAAAAACAAAGCCATGAAGTTAGCATTGATAGGCTATGGAAGGATGGGCCATGCCATTGAGGAGACTGCCCTTAAGAGGGGCCACTCTGTCTCACTTATTATTGATATTGAGAACCCTGGCGATCTGAATGCAAAAAACCTTAAGGAAATTGATGTAGCAATAGAGTTTTCGTTTCCTGAGGCAGCATTCAGAAATATTTCCACCTGCCTTGAAAGCAAAGTCCCGGTTGTTTCGGGCACTACCGGTTGGCTTAAGGATTATGAGAAGGCAGCTAAAATATGCATGGATAACGGATCCTCATTTATTCACTCATCAAATTATAGCATCGGAGTAAATATTCTTTTCATGCTTAACAGCGAGCTTGCAAAACAAATGAACAAGTACCGCGACTATTCTGTATCCATTGAAGAGATCCATCATACCAAAAAGCTTGATGCTCCGAGCGGAACGGCAATTTCACTTGCCGATGGCATTAGAGATCAGCATCAGGGATACAAGGGATGGTGCTTTGAGAATGATAAGTCTGAAAATATGATCCCTGTCCGTTCAATCCGTGAGGGATCAGTTCCTGGTATACATACAGTAACATGGGATTCTGAGATTGACACCATAAGCCTGAGACATGAGGCTAAAAACAGGAAAGGATTGGCGCTTGGCGCTGTCATTGCTGCAGAGTTCATTCATAACAGAAAAGGAGTGTTTAAAATGAGTGATGTACTCGGATTCTGATTTTATTTTATACTTTTAACGCTTCAAAAAATCAATATGTTATGAATAAATATTTTCAGAAGAAATACATAAAATTTGCAATTGTAGCTCTGATCTACATCCTGGTTGTTATCTGGATCGGGAATTACTTCCTTCTTCTTGGACTTGGAATAATCTTTGATCTATATATCTCGAAAAAGGTCAACTGGACTTTTTGGAAAAGGAGGGATGGTAACAATGGCACTTTTATAGAATGGCTTGATGCACTTATTTTTGCAGTGATAGCAGTGACACTGATAAATATTTTTCTTTTTCAGAATTACCGGATACCGACACCTTCAATGGAGAAATCTCTTCTTGTCGGCGACCACCTGTTTGTCAGCAAACTTGCATACGGCCCCAGGATGCCGAATACACCCATTGCATTTCCATTTACGCAGCATACCCTGCCACTTACACAAAGCAGATCATGGTCAAATCTGGTTATATGGCCTTATAAACGGCTGGCAGGTGGCGGCAAGGTAAAAAATAATGATCCGATTGTGTTTAATTTTCCTGCGGGTGATACTGTTGTCGTTGAAGAACAAACCACAAGCTATTATGAAATTGTCAGAAGGGCTGCCAGAGAATTAAAAAATAGGGATAGTTTCGGTGGTGGCGCTTCAAAACCGGATAGTTATTATCTTCAGATGGCAAGAAAAGATGTGAGGGATAAAAATACCGTAATTTATCGTCCGGTTGACAGAAGGGATAATTATGTA
>PMIG01000017.1 GCA_003157055.1 Bacteroidales bacterium
AACGATGCCCTGGGGCTTGAAGAATACTTTCAACTTGAAGGACTTGCTTACCGTTTAGTGCCGATTAAATCGGAAAATAAAAGCTGGGTGGAATACGGAAGGATTGATCCGGATATCCTTTATCAGAATATGATGAAGAAATTTGCATGGGGCGGGGCAAATGACAAGAAAGCAGACATTGATTACAACCATAAGCGGACACTTTTGGTGGTAAGGGCGCGGCTCAATTATGCAAAGCTGGCAAATGCGCTTTCGCGTGAAGGCAAGAATGAAAAGGCAGTTGAAGTGCTTGATTATTGCATGAAGACATTTCCTCTTGATATTATCCCATACGACCCATATGTTCCTGACCTGGTAGAAGGATATTTTAATGCAGGCGACACGGCGAAGGGGATAGAGATGACCCGTGCACTCTGCGACCATTATTATGAGCAGCTTAACTATTACATGAAACAAACCCCATATATAATCAGTTCTGCGGATTATGAGATTCAGTCGGCAATCCAGTTTACATCAAGGGTGGCAAATATGTGTGCTGTTGCAGGAAAGGCCGACCTGGGAACTGAAATAAACAAGAAGCTGGAGGATTATTATGCAGCTTATATAGGAATACAAAAGAAACTTAAGCAGTAAAAGATCAGGATACCAGCGAGGTTGAAGGCTGATGCCATAGATATTTCTCAAGCAGGAAGAATATTTTTTCAGGATAGATTGGCTTAAGCACATATTCATTGCATCCTGAAAGGTATGCCTCTGTTTTGCACTGTTCCGAAGAGTATGCCGTAAGCATGAGGACAGGAACATTCTTCCGGTCCTTGCGGAATACTCGCAGGCATTCGATTCCGTTGATAAGAGGAATCAGGAAATCCATGAAGACAATATCAATCTTAATGTCAGGCTGGCTGATATAATCAACGAATTCTTTTCCGTTTCTGAAGATTGTGACATTTGCACCTGAACTTCTCAGGAGAGTTTCATAGTACCTTATCGAAGGAAGATCGTCCTCTACAATTACTATTGATTTATCGGAGATTTGTAAATCGTTGATATTCAGAACCATTTTTCAGCTTGTGAAAAGTTGCATAAATTTACTATAAGATAATTTCCCAGTATTGCATCAAACCTGCAGTTATTAACAATTTATCAACATTAATTGCAGCCAGATTCAAACTGAGATTTGTTTAACTGAATAAAAATATGCAATTTCGTAATAATAAATACCAGGAAATGATGAGGCAAAAAGGTTTAATAAAAGCAGTAATACTCTTTGCAGGGTTGTTTTTTACAGTTTCCGGATCATTTGGCCAGGGGGGGTTTGACAACTCCACAAGAGCTGTCTATATCTTTGACATGGCAAAATATATTGATTACGGTCCCGGTTTTGCCGACTCATCTGTTTTCAAGATTGGGATACTCGATCCTACTTCGGAGTTGTTTTGGGAGATGGGAAACCTGGCAAAAACAAGGAAAACGATTCAGAACAAACCAATTCAGCTTGTTGCCTTCAGAAGCGAGGAAAAGATCCTGCATACGCAGGTTTTATATGTTAATAAAGTAAACGGATTCAATCTAAACAAGGTAAAAACAAAGTTGGAGGGACATCAGACGATGCTTATTACCGAGGGATATGAATTCCGCGAATCGATGATAAATTTTGTGGCCGTAAATGGCCATCCGAAATTCGAGGCAAATGAAGATCTTATCAAAAAAGCAGGGATGTCTGTAAACTCCAATTTCCTTGCTCAGGCAATCAAAACCAAGGAAGACTGGGAGAATCTTTTTGTGATAACCGATGCTGATCTGACGGTTCAGAAGGAAACAGTAAAACAACAGCAGCTTGAGATCGAAAAGCAGAAAGCGGAAATTCTGAGGCAGAAAGTGCTTCTCGACAGTCTCGATAAGGAAATAACAGCCAAGGAGAAAACACTTCTTGAAAAACAGAAGGTACTTAATTTCCAGCTTGTCCAGATAAACAAGCAAAAGGGCGAGATTACTACCCAGAAGCAGACCATAGTTGTTCAGCAGGAGTCCGTCAAAGTACAACAAGATACGCTGGCCAGGCAGAAGGAAAAGATCTCTTCTCAGATATCAATGATCGATGGTCAGCTTAAGAAGATTGGCGAGCAGGAGGGGAAAATCAAAATTCAGCTTGCCACCCTGGAAAAACAAAAGCTTATCCTCTATTTTGTAATTCTTGCGCTGCTTCTTGTAAGCTTCCTGGGATACTATATCTACAGGGGCTATAAAATCAAGAAGGAGGCCAACATAAGGCTTGAGGAAAAGAACAGGATAATTTCCATGCAGAAGGACGAAATAGAGCAGCAACGCGACCTTGCCGAAGCGCAGCGCGACCAGATTGCCTATCAGAAGAAGCATATCACCGATTCAATTATGTATGCCAAGCGTATACAGACGGCAATTATTCCATCACTCGAGCTTTTCAGCGACAAGCTTGAGCATTTCGTTCTTTATAAACCACTGGCTATTGTGAGCGGCGATTTTTACTGGGTAAGCTCGCAGGGGAACAAGCAGATTATTATTTCGGCCGATTGTACCGGGCATGGCGTTCCTGGTGCATTTATGAGCATGCTGGGAGTAACTATGCTTAATGAAATTGTGAACGGCAAGCATATCCTGATGCCCGACCAGATTATTGAAAACCTGCGTGAAGGAGTCATCAAATCGTTGAAGCAGGTTGCTGATGAGGAATCTATAAAGGATGGTATGGATATCGCTGTCTGCGTAATCGATTTTGATGAGAATATTCTCTGGTATGCCGGGGCAAATAACCCGCTATACCTTGTACGCAAGGGTGAACTTATACATTACCGGGCCGATAAGATGCCGGCATCAATCCATTACAGGATGCTGCCCTTTACGCTTCATAAAATTGAACTCCAGAAGGGTGATGCGTTCTATATCTTCTCCGATGGATATTCCGACCAGTTTGGAGGACCCAACCAGAAGAAATTCATGTCAAATCAGCTCAGGGAAACACTTGTAGCAATGGAGGGAATGCCAATGCTGAAGCAGGGGGAAAGATTAAATGAGATATTTGAAGAGTGGCGAGGCGACAGCCCTCAGGTAGATGATGTAACCTTAATCGGGGTCCGTTACTAATTACATTCCCACTTTGTAGTGGTATTACCAATTGTAACAGGGTCAAGAGCCTCAAGGGCAATAAGCTCAGCTCCGCAATATTCCTGATCGCTCTGTACATCATGATCATAAACTCCGTTTACATAAGCTACCTGCTTGCAGGTTTTGCAGGTTTTTGTACAGGAAGTAAAAGCACAGGCAATAAAAACCAGGGCTGCGGCAAATAATAATTTCTTTTTCATTTTGATCAGGTTTTCAGTTCAAAATTAATAAACTCTTTTGTATTAAAACGTTTTTATATCAAAAAGGTTGCTTAAATATTAAATATGACTATCGGATATCAATAATAAAACAAAATTAGTGCTTGAAAATCAATTATTTGCCCCAGCCCTAAAGGGAGTAATTGATTTTCTTCGCACCCTTTAGGGTATGGGGCAAACGAAGAAAATCAACACAAGCATGTTATTGATTACCGATACTCATATTATTACTTTTTGAACAATCAATGCATCAATTCGTTAAATTAGCAGTCATTACAACAGGAATGAAAAAATAAAAACGATTAAAAATAAACGTCATGGAAGAAAATGTTGTAAAAGAATCGAAAATGAGGAAGCACGTCACCGTTGTCGGGGCGATACATATAGGCTTTGGGACAATTGGCCTGATCGGGGCTATCGCTATCTTCTTCGCACTGAATTTTGCAAAGGGGATGGTGGGTGACGATGATGTAGCGCAGACTGTGGTCGGATTTCTCTCCATCAGCTTGCCATTGCTGGTGGGATTCATGTCAACCCTTGGCCTTGTCGGAGGAATCGGACTTCTATCTTACCAATCATGGGCCAGGTTTCTGGTGATCGTTGTGGCTGCCCTTGGCTGTCTCAATATCCCCATTGGAACACTAAAGGGGGTCTACTCACTGTGGGTTCTCCTGCAGGATGATACAATTGCTCTGTTCAAAAAGAATTAAAACCAAATTAACGGTTTAAGGTATAGCCGGCTCACAAGCCGGCTTTTCTTTTTTTGATATTAATTTGACATGCTCTTGAGGAATATATAATTTTAGAAAAAATCAGAACCAGATGGCTGACGACAACAAGATTATCTTTTCGATGTACCAGGTGGGGAAGACATTCCCTCCTCACCGACAGGTGCTTAAGGATATTTCCCTTTCTTTCTTCCTTGGAGCGAAGATCGGCATTATAGGACTGAACGGCTCGGGAAAATCAACCCTTATGAAAATAATTGCCGGAGTCGAAAAGGAGTTCCAGGGAGAAGTGACCTTTCTTCCGGGCTATTCCATAGGATTCCTTCCGCAGGATCCGCTTATCGATGATACACGTACTGTCCGCGAGATTGTTGAGGAGGGATTACAGGAGATCATGGACCTGATAAAGGAATATGAAAAGATAAATGTCAGCTTCAGCGAACCGGAGGTATATGAAAACCCGGATAAGATGCAGCGCCTTATGGACAGGCAGGCGGTTCTGCAGGAGAAGATCGATTACCACGATGGCTGGAACATTGAACATAAGCTCGAGCGGGCCATGGATGCGCTCCGCTGCCCCGAAAGCAATGCCAGGGCAAATGTTCTTTCAGGAGGCGAAAGAAGGCGCGTGGCTCTTTGCCGGCTGCTGCTGCGTCAGCCCGACATTCTTCTTCTCGATGAACCCACCAACCACCTCGACGCAGAATCGGTGCAATGGCTCGAAACAACTCTTAAGCAATATCATGGAACGGTAATATGTATAACCCACGACAGGTATTTCCTCGATAATGTAGCGGGATGGATTCTCGAGCTCGACCGCGGTGAGGGCATTCCCTGGAAAGGCAACTATTCCTCCTGGCTCGAACAGAAGGCAAAGAGGCTCGCGGCTGAGGAGAAGGGCAACGTAAAAAGAAAAAGGATACTTGAACGCGAGCTTGAGTGGGTCCGGATGTCACCAAGTGCGCGACGTGCAAAATCAAAAGCCAGACTTGGCGCATACGAAAATCTTCTGAATCAGGATGTGAAGCAGAAGGAGGATAAGCTTGAGATCTTTATTCCCAACGGCCCGAGGCTCGGCGATAAAGTCATCAGGGCATCAAAAGTGGCCAAATCCTTTGGCGACAAACTGCTTTTTGAGGATCTTGATTTCAGCCTTCCTCCAAACGGAATCGTAGGAGTAATTGGAGCAAACGGCGCAGGAAAAACAACTCTCTTTAGGATGATAATGGGTCAGGAGGCAGCCTCTAAAGGTAAATTTGAGATCGGCGATACTGTTTCTCTTGGGTATGTCGACCAGGCACATCAGGATATCGATCCGGCAAAGACGGTCTATGAAGTCATTTCAGGCGGACAGCAGGATATTATGGTGGGAAACCGTCTCGTGAATGCAAGGGCTTATGTTGCAAGGTTCAATTTTACCGGCGCCGACCAGGAGAAGAAATGCGGCGTGCTATCAGGCGGAGAACGAAACAGGCTCCACCTGGCACTCACTCTTAAGTCGGGAGCAAACGTCCTTCTCCTCGATGAGCCCACAAACGACATAGATGTTAACACCTTAAGAGCTCTTGAAGAAGGTCTTGAAAACTTTGCCGGTTGCGCTGTTATAATCTCTCACGACAGATGGTTTCTCGACAGGGTCTCGACTCATATGCTTGCATTTGAGGGCAATTCAAAGGTTGTCTGGTTCGAAGGAAGCTATTCCGATTATGAGGAGAACTTTAAAAAACGCGTTGCCGATACAACTCCGGTCAGAATTAAATATAAAAAACTGGCCTGATCAATACACGATCGCACGACCCAAAGGAGGGCAAGAGTGCGGGAGAGCATGACGAAGATGATTGTTAAATAAATAACAGTAAATAAATGAAGCTCTGTTTCATAAGAAATGTTCCACGGAAAATGAACTCGCGCGCTCTATGTCTTTTGGTCCTCATGTCAGTGCAGGCTGTGACAAGAGGGCAGGAAATTGAAACGGTTGTCCAGGCGGGCCATTATGCTGCAGTTACTGCAGTTTGCTATAGTCCCGATGGAAAATTCATTGCAACTGGAAGCGCCGATAAGACAATAATCCTATGGCGAAGCTCCGACGGTAAAGAGATTCGTTCATTCAGGGGAAGTGCTTCCGGGATCAAGTATCTCGAATTCAGCAAGGCAGGGACCGGTATCCTTTCACTCGGAGATGACGGAACATGCATCGCCTGGGATGTGATGACCGGGAAACAGATTAATAGGATAAATACTGACGGCAGAAAATTCACCTGCGCATCATTCAGCCCCGACGGCTTACAGATTGTTACAGGGAGCCTCAGGTCAGGGATGTCGGTCTGGGATCTTCAGTCCGGCGGGGAAAGAATGAATCTGGTTCCGGTTCCTTCAGATCTTTATTCCGAAAAGGGATTTGATTACCCGGAAACGGGAACCATTGCCTTCAGCAATGACGGACAGTTCATCCTTGCCGGATCGGGCGACAATACCGCAATCCTTTTTGATGGCAAAAGCGGTAAGGAAATAAGAAAATTCAAAAAGACCTTCTCGACCTGCACATCATGCATAACAGACGCGGCAATAACACCCGACAATAAATATGTTCTTCTTACATGCTCGGATTCCATTAAAATGTTTGACCGGGCCAACGGGACTCTGATAAGAGAGTTTTATGGTCAGGGCTCGCCTGAAAAAATATCTGTCAGCACAGACAACAGGTATGTCTATGGGATCGAATATGGCACGGCAGAGGCTTGGGACCTCAAATCAGGCAAGCTGGTAATTAAGGCAGGCGATTATTCCGACAACAAGGTGCTTGCTGCTGCTATCAGCCCTGATGGTAAACAGATATTGACAGGAGGAGAAAAAAGAGTAGCGGAAGCATGGGATTTTGGATCAGGGAAAAAGGTAATGACACTTAAGGGGTACTTAAACCAGGTCGATGAAAGGATCCTTACAAACTCATACATGTATTGGGCCGCCCTGGTGAATGAAGCGAAGCTGAGTCCCGACGGACGATTTATTGCTGTGGGACGGACTGGCAATAATGCAAAGCTTATTGATTTTAAAACAGGCAAGGTGTTTAAAACACTTCGCGGGCACAATGGCATGGTCATAAGTCTTAATTTTAGCAAAGACGGGAAATATCTTGCCACCGGAGGCCTCGACGGCAAGGCAATAGTCTGGAATGTTGAAACAGGAGATACCGTCAGAACCATACGGTTTCCTGACGAAAATAATGCAATATTCTCAGTCGACATAAGTCCAGATGACAACATGCTGGCAACTGCCGACTGGGGAGGCTATGTAATTATCTGGGATATAAAAACAGGGAAAAGCATTCAGGCTGTTTCTCCGCACGAAAAGACAGCAGTTTACCAGGTAAGGTTCTCGCCGAATGGAATCTACTTCATTTCGGCCGGGCTCGACAAGAGGCTTACTATGACGGAAATTGATACGGGCGAAGAGATACGTGTTTTTACCGGGCATACCGAGCTTGTAAATTCAATAAATTTCAACCCCGGGGGCGATAAGATCATAACTGCAGGATGGGACGGCACCGTTAGAGTGTGGGATTTCATGTCGGGGATTCAGGTGCTAAAGATCAAAGCACACCAGGGGGGAGTCTATAATGCGAAGTATGATGCTTCCGGCAAGTATATAGTTTCGGGAGGAGATGACTTTCTTGTTAAGGAATGGGATGCTTCGACAGGCAGTCTGGTATGCGAACTGGCAGGTCACCAGGGAGGTGTCGGAGACGTAAATATAACGAGCGATCTTAAATACATTATCTCAGGAAGCCGCGACGGGACGATCAGGATATGGAACGTTTCGGAGAAACGGGAAATGGTATCCATGACTTTTCTGAACGAAAACGACTGGTTCATCAGGAACCCCGGAGGCTATTTCGATGCCTCGGAAGGGGCCTTTAATTCAATATCGTTTGTGAAAGGAACAGAGCTTTATTCCATAAGCCAGTTCTTTAACGAGTTCTACCGCCCTGGGCTATATGCCGAGAGCTTTGGAGAGAACGAAACATCATTCAGGCAGAACGTTTCAGGTGCAATTGATAAATTTCCTCCCCCTTCAGTCGAGATAGTTCTGCCGGAGAAGGGAACCATTGCCGACAATTCCATTATTACTTTCATGGTAAAAGTCACAAATAACGGAGGTGGAGTTAAAGAGCTGAAGGTAATGCAAAACGGGAAGAGACAGGATGTTGATGCATCGGATCTCCAGCGGATGACGAAGGCTGGGCAATATGCAATGAAGACATTCGAACTCAATCTTGTCCCGGGGCAGAATGAAATATCGGTTTCTGCATTCAGCAACGGGGAGATTGAATCGGCTCAGGTAACAGCCGATGTCGCTTACAAGGGTATTCAGAAAACATCTGATTGCTATGTCTTAAGCGTGGGGATAAACAAATACGAGAATGATAACATGAATCTTTCCTATGCGAGGGCAGATGCTCAGGCATTTTCATCTTTTATTGACTCAAAGGGGGAAAAGCTCTTCAATAAGATACATTCATATACCCTTTTCGACAAGGATGCCACAAAAGCCAGGGTACTGGCGCTCCTTGACGAGATCACAAAGACGATGAAGAAGGAAGATGTATTCATCTTCTTTTATGCGGGGCATGGCAGCATTGAGAATAATGTTTTCTACTTTATAACGTCTGAGATTACGGGAATGTACCAGGATGACAAGCTTAAAAATGCCCTGAGCGTAACTGAAATGCAGGAAAAATTCAGGATGCTTCCGGCGCTTAAGCAGGTGGCATTCATCGATGCCTGCCAGTCAGGGGCATCGGTTGAGGCACTTGCAATGCGCGGGGCGACCGAAGAAAAAGCGCTGGCTCAGCTCTCTAGAAGCTCCGGCATTCACGTGATGGCATCATCGGAAAGCGATCAGCAGTCGGCAGAGATCAAGAGCCTTGGCCACGGTGTCTTCACTTATGTTCTGCTCGAAGCGCTTAGCGGCAAGGCTGACGGGGCACCTGCCGATTCAAAGATCACGGTATATGAAATAAAATCTTATCTCGACGATCAGGTACCTGAAGTGTCATACAATCTCATCAGACACAAGCAATTCCCAAGCACTTTCTCAATAGGGCACGATTTTCCGATAGTGATGGAATAAAAAGGACACCGGGGATTTGGTAATTATATAAGCTCGCCTTAACTTTTGACCAGAACAACTTTTTCGTTGCCTTTCTTGACTATTTCACCCATAAAATATTTGATTTTTGAATAGTTGTCCGGGGAATAGATTGAATTTTTGAAAGTGTATGTAAAGATTATATTTATATTTTTCCCGTCGCTCAAAGCTGAATAAGAGAGTTCGAACAGTTCATTTTTGATTTTATCTTCTGAAGGAAGGAAATCGACATTGTAACCCTGAGGCAAAATGATTCTTGAACTAAAAGTCTTTCTTACGGGGAAGGTCATATCTATCGGGTATGTTCTATTGTTTTGGGTAAGCGGATTATTTGACATAGGCTCATCGAGAAAAGGAGAGATATAAATTTTATTATTTATTATCTCTGATGTGTTTCCGACTGTACATTGATATATATATGGCAGATTAACATCGTAAGGATTCGATATTTCAACCTTGTCATCATTCAGCTTATAGCGATTCTTAATCAAAGACGCCTTCAGCAGGCTGTCATTTGACCCATATGATTTTCTGTACAAATATGCCTGATATTTTGTCAGAGATGAAATCATTTTTGTTTCAGTTCCGGAATCAAGCAGGTTTATAGTAAAATCAGTTTTTTGTTCAGAAAGCGAGCTGCATTGAAGGCTCACCCACTCCTCCTTCCCCTTGCAGATAAGCAATCCCTTGTCATTAATGCATCTTGGCGGGATCATATCGTTCTGGCACAAAGGTTCAGTAGCATCTGAAATGATCGTATTACCGTTGATTTTTGCTGAGATCAGAATATAATTAAAAAAATGCAAAAAGGGATAATCGTATTTTATCTTACCGTTATCCCGGGTACTTATTAATATCGGATATGCTTCAATCCCGACTGCATTAAGCAATCCTAGTGCAAACAGATTTAAGTCAGCGCTATTGCCAAATTTATCTTTTATCAGTTTATCAGGAGATTTTGAAGCGAATTTTGTACTGCTTTTATCCCAGCTGAAATTTCGCTTGACCAGATTCATTACATATTCATATTTTTCTTCCGGTGATTTTTTCTGTAATGAGTCTTTATTCAGAATTTTATCAGCGGCTTTTTGACTTTTCGACATATATTTCCCAAAATCTTCATCTCTGATAAGCTCATCAATTAATAAAGGCCATGTTGTTATTATGTCTTTAGTACCTCCGTTCAGGTAGTAAATCTTGCACAACTGAAAATCGAGTTTAATTATATAATCGTTGATCGACGTTATATATTCCTCATCACGGAATGCAGGCATATCCGTCATAATGAATTTTTCCTGCATTTCATGATATGGAGTTGAACCGACATAGTGTGTAATTGAACTGTTCTCTCCGGAAGTATGCGAGCTGAATTTACCGGCTCCCTGAAGGATCCATGAATAGGAATAGAAAGGGATCAGGCTTACAAAGTATTCACTGTATTTGACGGGTATTCTCCACTGAAATTCCCAGCTACGCAGATTGAAAAAGTACTGTGAATTAATGCTGTACTTATATTCTATAACCGAACCGGCGTGAACTTCGGGCATTACAAATTTGGAAAGGCTCCAGGAATTATTCTCTTTTTCGACATAGACCGAGGAGACATTCAGAGGAGTTTTTTTTATGTTGCCATTTTCAATATTGTAGGTGTATGCTTCTATGTTGTAAACTTTTTCGTAAATATCGCCTTCATGGTAAAATGGTATTTCAACCTCAGCCCATTTAATTCCTGCATCAGTTAATATTTTGATCCTGGTGGTTCTCTCAAAAACAACATCAAAAGAAGATTCAGTCTCAATAAAATATGATTTGCCTGCATCGGATAAAACGACAGCTTCGGCAGACTTATCCGGAGGGTATTCTTTCATTCCAAGCTCTTCGGAGTTCACGGCTCCAAAACTCAGAGGCGCTAGTTGAGCCGAGACATAAATTCCAGCTAAAAACAAAAGTATCAAAAGTGATATCTTTTTCATTCTTATATTTTATTAGAAGTTACAATAAGTGAGGTTTTCTCAGATTCAATTATATCTTTTATGAAGTTATATAAACTCCCGTATTTTTCGAGAGGATAATTACCGGAATTCAGGAGAAACTTCCTTATTACAGTTATTTTTCTGCCGTTCTGCGTGAATTCAATGAAATACATGCCATAATCATTGGAAACCAATTTGTTCTTTGGCATAGATGAAAGATTGAAACCATCAGGCAATGTAAACTCTATTGTATCTGTTTTATTGATCGGGTAATCAATCTGAACCGGGAGTTTTCTTACTGAAGGTTCTTCAAACAAGGGGATTTCAACCGGTGGCAGACTGATCAGCAGATCGTTGCCATACTGCCTGAATAATTTATTACATTTTCCAGTGCAGGATATATGGATTTCTTTGGAGTCCCTTCCCGGATCGATGAGTGTGTAATCAATAACCTCAAGCCCTCCCTTTGCCAGCGCATCAATTACTGTCCTTGATTTTTCATTTTCATTGTAATTGCGCATGAGATAAGCAAATGCCTCATAATTTTCTCCCCTGAAAATATAGTTTATTGAGCATAAAATACCGCCCGTATTGTTTGGTGTAACCTTTATTCTTCTGGATTCAGTGACTTCGTCAGGCGATAGCTGGGGAATCCGGGAGAAGTGACTGTGGTTTTCATCAATAATCAAAGCATTCCGATTCTGAATAAAAGTTCCCTGATAATTGAACGCAAGCTTGCTTGTACAGTCGAGCCAGAGAGTATCATTCCCTACCGGTACACAAATAATCACATGATCAAATTGCTGGGAAGGAAAAGATTTAAGGATAGGAGTGACCGGACTTTCAGTATTTACCAGGGAATAATATGATTTAATGCCGGCAGCCTCAAGAACAGATCTGAAGTAGTTTGACAAAGCTTTACAATCGCCATACTTGTTCTGTGCCACATATGATGCAGGATAAGGTTTTAGGCCACCTGTTTTTATAGATATATTAACATATCTTACAGCATCCTGCAGATAATGGTACAGTTTTCTGATTTTCTCTTTTTTGTCATCCGTATCTGATATAATTGATCTGATCTTGTTTTGTTCGACTGCAGGCAAATCCGAAAGGTTGCTTATCAGCTTCCAGTACCAGTTGCCTAATTCTATCCAGCTCTTCTGTGATCCGGGCTGGTCATATTTAAATTCCAAAGGGATTATCTGCACTTCAGGCAAAAGGCCGGTTAAAGACGGAGAGAATAATTCTGACGGCAGAATATCCCTGTAGGAGGTTTTCCAGGTATATTTTATCCGTGTTCCGGAAGTGTCGGCGGCGAATGAACTTATAAACCGGCTGGTATATGAAATCTTGTAGTTTGAGGGTATCTCCAGAGTAAGTGTCGCCTGAAGAGTGGGGATACTTTGACCAATTACTGGCTGCCAGTAATCCAAAGATAAGAACTCATCCTGCTGTTCCTTGTACGAATAATAAAGTGTATAGGGATAAGTATTATTCTTTAATGTAAATTCCTTTACATAAACATCTTCATAAAATGAATAATCTGAAATTGCGCTTTTGTCAGTTATTTCACTTCTTTTCAGAGTATTGATCTTAACCCCGGAGGCATCTATAATATATGCCTCAATATCTGAGACATGGACCATTTTTGAATATGGGATGGAGATTTTGGTGTATTTTTCTCCTGCCCTGTTATTGATCTTTATCTCAACCTTTTCCGTTTTATATAGTTTATTATTGCTGACAATAATATTTCTTTCCATGTTTAACAGTTCAGCATCTCTTAACTGTACTGAACCTGCAAATCGGACAGGACCAGATGGCCAGACTGAAAATATTCCCAAAGAGAATGTACAGGCGGCTATTAATAAAGCAATAGCGGATGATACAATTTTATTCATTGAATATTTATAAGGCTTGCAATAAAGGTAACAATAACTTTCTTTATTTAAAAGAGTTACGGAGAATGTTCCTGAAATTAAGAAATATGTATTTCACATATTTCTGTTTATTTCATCATTAACAAGCAGTTTCCAGGCACTTTCTCAATAGGGCACGATTTTCTGATAGTGATGGAATAAAAGGCCGATGAGCGGTCTTCTTTTGACCTTTGCCAAATTGCCTGTCAATTTGCAATGATTAAAAAAAGATATACTTTTGCCACTCGAATGGTCCTATAGTTCAATGGATAGAACGGAGGTTTCCTAAACCTTAAATCCAGGTTCGATTCCTGGTGGGGCTANNGGCGGGGATTCCTGGTAGGATCACAAAAACAAACAAATAAAGCCCTGATAAATAATAATATCAGGGCTTTTTATAGGTCAGTGCCAAACTAACACAAGTTTACTCAATAAACCGACAAATGTTGATTATATGATGATGCTTACCTATATATAATCGAATATCTTTTCTATTATCTCCAGACCGACATTCTTTCCAATTCCTTCATATTCCTGATGGTGGTCTTTATCAAATAATTGCAGATGAACTTCTGAGTCGATGCTCTCTTTTATTCTTCTTGACATTTCACCATAAACCGGGGCTTTGAGATCTCCAAACGAGTTTTTTATGACCCTTATTTTAAAAATGTTCCTTTTGTTCCTGACAGTAATTTCAATAGTTTCTTTATCATGAGCAATTTCTGAAACGGTCGACTTATTATAAGTGCTGAACAGATAGAACTTCTTATTGAGATATAAATAAGCGATGAATCCGATAAAAAATCTTCCCAGCCAAGGGATTTTTGCTATTGAAAATGAAAAGGAAGTGTCATGTTCAGCGAAATTGTTGCTTTGTATCCATATCCAGGCTTCCGGAAATGAGATCCCCCAGTCCTTTTCAATATATCCTTTCCCTTTATTGAAATCAATTGCTTTCCCGTCAACTGATATTCCGCCTGAGAGATCATGATTTACGGAAATTATGCCATGATTGCATTCCATAAATGGGATAAATGAATACCAACCCATAATTCCGGGAGAGAAAATGCTTTTGGGATACCTGATTATGTTGTTGAAATCAATTTGTCCCTTAAGATTTATATTTTCACTCTTGATGTTCAGGTTTATGCCGCTCCCTGTAAAAGTGGATGGTCCAACCTGCAGAAACAGTTTCTTTTTATCCCACCTGAATTCATCAAGCGGATATCTTATGTATTCTTCATTGCCAGTATATCCATTCATGATCTGAATGAATGCATGAGGATCATTTTCAACTAATGAAACTCCCGGAATAAATGAAAAAGTATAAGCAAGATCCTGAGAGACATTCTTGAAGTACCACCCCTCAAAATAATGTTTCTTTCTTAAGCTGCCCTGGAAAACCTCTGGGCTATACAATCGCATGTGCATTGGAATTAATAATCTATAATAATAAACAAACTTAACAAGACCCGTTTAAATCCGCTTCAACTTTCTTCAACTTTTTTCTACCTTTACTCCTGCCAATACTTAAAAAATGAACTGGATAGACCTCATTATCATTGTCCTTCTTATCCTTGCAATCCTCAGGGGCTTTACTGACGGCTTCGTTAAGGAAGTCGCATCGCTTCTTGCACTGGTGCTGGGAATATGGGGTGCAATTAAATTTTCATCCTTCACTGCTGCCAAACTGTACGACTGGTTCGACATGACCGGGCAGTACGTAGGCATAACTTCGTTCCTGATCACCTTTATGGTAATTGTGGTGGCAATCCATTTTATTGGAGCCCTGGCCGATAAAATGATCCAGGCCATTTCTATCGGATTCCTCAACAGGATACTTGGAATGGTGTTCGGTCTTATCAAGTCGGTGCTGATCCTGAGCGTTTTCTTTACCATACTGAACGTAATCGATGCACGTCACTCGTTCCTGCCCAAAGAGAAGATCGCAGAATCGAAATTCTACATGCCCATCTCTGATATAGCTCCTGCAATCTTTCCTGTAATTGGCGAGGGAAACTTCGGGCAGGCATTCGACAGGTTCAAAAAACAGCCGCCGGCTAACGCGACTATTTAACCCCTATTGCTATCTTTGTCTTTCTTAAATAATATCTATGAATTTTATTGAAGAACTGAAATGGAGAGGCATGATTCACGACATCATGCCGGGGACAGAGGAGTTGCTTAGCAAAGAAGTGACGACAGGATATATCGGATTCGACCCTACTGCCGACTCACTTCATATAGGTCATATGGTGCAGGTTATGCTTCTGGTTCATTTCCAGCGTTCCGGTCATGTACCTGTGGCACTCATTGGCGGAGCAACGGGAATGATCGGAGACCCTTCCGGGAAGTCTGAGGAAAGAAACCTCCTAGATGAAGCTACTCTCTTGAAGAATCAGGAGGGGATAAAAAAACAGCTTTCGAAATTCCTCGACTTTCAGTCTGACAAAAAAAACAGGGCCATTATGGTCAACAATTACGACTGGATGAAAGAATATTCATTCCTCGGGTTCATCCGTGATATCGGGAAACATATCACCGTAAATTACATGATGTCGAAGGACTCTGTAAAGAAGCGTCTCGGATCCGATGAAAAAGAGGGGATGTCTTTCACAGAATTCTCATATCAGCTTGTTCAGGGAACAGATTTCCTTTATCTCTATAATGAACTGGGATGCAGGCTCCAGATGGGAGGATCGGATCAGTGGGGGAACATTGTGACTGGCACCGAACTGATTCGCCGTAAAACAGGAGGAGAGGCCTTTGCCCTTACCTGTCCGCTTATCACAAAAGCTGATGGTTCCAAGTTCGGAAAAACCGAATCGGGAAACGTATGGCTCGACCCTGAAAAAACTTCGCCTTACCACTTCTACCAGTTCTGGCTCAATGTATCCGACGAAGATGCATCGAAGTACATAAAAATATTCACCTTGCTTGGACGTGAAGAGATTGAAAACCTGATTGCGGAGCATAACAAAATGCCTCATGAAAGGCTTCTTCAGAAGCGACTGGCAGAGGAAGTGACTATGATGGTACATTCACGAAGTGAGCTAGATGCCGTAATTGAGGCATCGCAGATACTATTCGGGAAAGGGACAACGGAATCACTTAGGAAGATGAGCGAAAACACATTCCTGTCGGTATTTGAAGGTGTTCCCTCATTTGACATAAAAAAGGAAATGCTTGCTGATGGGATCACTTTTACTTCACTCTGTGCCGAACAATCCCAGGTATTTGCTTCAAAGGGAGAGCTTAGGCGTATGGTCCAGGGAGGCGGAGTGAGTATAAATAAAACGAAGGTCGAGGATCCGGATCAGCCGGTTATTGCCGATCTGCTGCTGAACAAAAAATATCTCCTTATTCAGAAAGGGAAGAAAAACTTTTATCTTCTGAGGTTTGTATGATTACTACGTATTAAATCAACAAACCCTCATCCCGGCCTTCCCCCAAGGGGGAAGGAGCCAACTAATCTTTTCCCCCTTGGGGGAAATAAGAAAGGGGGTTTATAAAAACATGAACAGGATTTGTTTCCTTAATTCTGAAATGTTGTATAAGCTACCAGAGGTCGGCAGCAATGATTGAAACATCATCGAACAGCCATGGGTTAGTATCAGGAATACCCAGCTGTTTTATCATTTCACGGATATTCTTTTCAACTGGTTCCCTGTTCGAGATATGCTGTATTATTACTCCGGTGCCGATATCCTTGCCGTCATCACCCTTTAATTCAGACAGTCCGTCGGTGTAGCAAACAAGCTTGTTGTACCCGTTGATCAAAATATCTGTTTTACTTACTGAGGGAATCTCATCGAGCATCCCGATGCCTACGCATGAAGCATTGATGTGAGTCACTCTTCCGGTTTGGGTGTCATAAAGAACTGGAGGGTTATGGGCAGCATTTATATATTCCAGGACTTTGGTATTAGAGTCGTAACGGGCAATAAAAAAAGTAATGAATTTTTCACCGGCGGCATTTGAAACGACAACCGAATTGAGCTTGTTCACCAGGAATACAAGATCGATATCGGCGGTGAGGAGTGCCCTGAGTGTTGCCTGGAAATTTGACATCAGGATGGCAGCGGAAATTCCTTTTCCTGAAACATCGGCAATGCAAAGCCCTATTTTTGTATCAGAGAGCCTTATGCAGTCATAATAATCACCTCCGACCTCGTAGTGCGGGAAATAAAATCCATTCACCACAATGGAAGGATCTCGCGGCATATGACTGTTATCAGGAATGAGCATCTTCTGCATTCTGGCAGCCAGCTCAAGCTCCTTCTTAAATGCTTCCTGACGGAGCGACTCTTTGTGAAGCCTGATATTCTCCACGGCGACAATTATGATGCTCGAAATGGTCTGGATGAAATTCAAATGCTTTATTACCGGGCTCATCCCTTCCCCTTCCTCTTCAATATCGCCGATAAATAGGAATGCAAGCTGAACATTGTTATTGTAAACCGGGACGATTATATCGACTCCCTCAAAACCCATGTCGGACGATACATAAGTAATCTCATCGAATCCAAGAAGGCGCTTCTCTACGTCAAGTGACTCGAAATATTTCGGAAAGCCGCCGTTCAGAAGACACTCCCATTGTGCGGAGCGCTTAAAAATAAGGATTTTCCCGATCCCGAGATTGTTCCTCAGTATCGATTCGTATTTGGAAAGAAGAACTTCAGTAGGAAGGTTGGCGTTGATCGACAAAGTAATGTCGAGCAGCGAATCCAGCTTGAACCTGGATAATTTCAACCTGTCTTTCGAACCCTTTTTATCTTCCATTTCAATTTTTCAGCCCTTAACCCTCTCCATGTATGTCCTGTCGTGGGTGTCGATTCTTATTTTATCGCCTGTATTAACGAAAAGAGGAACCATGATTGTGCTTCCGGTTTTTATTTTTGCCGGTTTCAGGGTGTTGGTGGCAGTATCGCCCCTGAGACCAGGTTCGGAATAGGTAATCTCCATTACCACAAACTGCGGCAGTTCGACCGAAAGGATATTCTCAGTGTCGGCATGCACGACGACTTCAACATCGATTCCGTCGAGAAGAAACTCCGGATAATCTATTACATGCTCTTCAACACGGATCTGCTCATAGGTTTCATTGTGCATGAAATAGTAACCCATGTCATCCTTATATAGATACTTATAGGGTCTTCTTTCAACTCTTGCTATGTTAACTTTTGTCCCTGAAGAAAACGTATTGTCAATTACTCTTCCTGTCTTGATGTTCCTTAACTTGGTTCTTACAAAGGCGGGGCCCTTGCCCGGCTTTACGTGCTGAAACGATACAATCGTATAAAGATCATTACTGAATTCAATCACCATTCCATTCCTGAAATCTGCAGTACTTGCCATAAATNNATTTTTATCAGCCGAAAACCAGAAGGATACATCCTCCTGAGTTTTGAAGAGTCTGCCCACTTCGGTGACCGGATTAAATTTATAACACAATATTTTGCCTGCCCTTGTTTTAATTTCCTCTTCGTCAACATATTTCATGCGGATCGGATAGAGCTCATCGGTGAACCAGGTTGTCATCTCGATTATATCCCCCTTCTTAACATTCACCATATAGGGGAGACTATGATTGCGGAACCAGTAGAAGCAGGAGAGGATGTCGTGTATCCCCTGTGGTGTGATATGAATTCCTGTAAGGTCGCTGGTAAGGATTGCAGAATCCTTNNGTGGTATCTCCCTTCGTTTATATTCCTGATTGATTTAACGGGGAGCTCGGTTGCCGGATTAATATAGCTCTCATAAACATCCTTTACTTTGTATATGGCGTCAGCCAGGCCGGTCGTTTTTGCTTCGAGTGCCGAATGCCATACCTCTTTACCGGAAAAGGAATCTTTTCTGAGATCCAGCGTGGCGATGCCGCCGTTGATCGCTCCATAATGAATAACATAGTTCACTTTCTCTCCCGGCCCGTACGATGAGACCTGGCCCGCGAGCTGAAACAGGCTGGCGGAACAGAGAATAAATATTGAGATCAGCTTTTTCATAATATTCACTAAAGAGAATCAATTAACGGGCCAATTATTTTCAGAGAATGTTCTTTACCGGTTTTGTCGTCAGGAAATCCTTGAGATAAAAAGGTTCAAAATATGCAACATCCTCAAAACGCTTTTCATCCATAGCTTCATATGCGGGCTTCAGCATAAATGAAGCGGAAATATTGAAGTCGTCATCAATTATTATGTTTTCAGCCTTCAGCACTTCATGGCATTTTGAGGCACCGTCTCCAAAAATAAAGATTCTTGACGATGGGGCAAAATTACTGAAAGTATCCGTATTAATTATTTCTGCAGATATTCCTTTTACTTCTTTTCCTGATGAGTCGAGAACGCAATAATAGATCTCCATTCTCCGTGCATCGAGGGCAGGGGCGAAGAGGTCGGATGGAGATGCTCCGTATTTCGTCTCTGCGATAGGTTTAAAGCCCTGATACATTGAATATGTGGTAGCCACTCCGATCAGGGGTATTGAAGCCGCATAGGCTATCCCTTTTGCTGCAGAGACACCTATTCTGAGGCCGGTATATGAACCCGGACCCTTGCTTACAGCCACTGCTTCGAGATTGCCAGGCTTGATGCCTGTCTCCTTAAGGATGTCGCTGATGAAAACGGTTAACAGCGAAGCGTGAGATCTTCCTTCGGCGCGCTCCTTCAGGGCAACAACACCATTGTTATCGCAGAGAGCAACTGAACAGATATTAGTAGCTGTTTCAAGGCAGAGTATCATTGTTTTTCAGAAATAAGCTGCAGCTTACTTCTCCTTATAAAGAGACTCTTTCTTAACCACTTCGATAAGGGTACTATCCTTCAGCTTTTTGCTGATGGCGCTGAAGGGAGCTGATATGATTTTAACGCTGTCGGCCAGGCCTTCTGTGATCTCGATGTAGTTGTTATCCTGGATCCCTGTCTTGACATTCTTTACAAAAGCATATTTCCCGTCGGTGGTGAAGACAATAGTTCTGATATCCTCTTTTGTAACCTTCTTTGAGCTATTGGTAGTATCGGTACGGGTTGTAACTGCCTGGATAGGAATTGCTATAATCCCCGCCTTGGTCTCAGTCAGGATATCGACCGAAGCCGACATTCCCGGTCTGAGAGGATATTTGAAGGTAGAAAGCTTATCATTTGACTCGGGCAGCACCCTTATCTTGACATCGAAATTTGTTACCTGATCGGCTGATACCCCGGTTGTCTTGGCCGAGTTTGCTATCTCGGTGACGACACCTTTGAACTTATGATCGAGATAAGCGTCAACTTCAATATTTGCAGTATCGCCTAGCGACACCCTTACTATATCGTTTTCATTCACTTCAACCTGGGCTTCCATTTTTGAAAGGTCGGCGACGCGCATAATGTCGGTACCAGCCATAAGGTTTGTTCCTGCAACCCTTTCGCCAAGCTCCACGAGAAGCATGGAAACGGTGCCTGTCATCGGGGCATATATCGATGTCTTGGTAAGATTCTCATTGGCCTCCTTGAGGTACGCCTCAGAACTAACTACTGAAAATTTTGATGCATCGGCCTCCGATTTTGCTACATTAAAGGAAGCCTCTGCCTGTTCATATTCCGATTTCGAAATAGCCTGCTGTTCATAAAGCTGCTTGGTCCTCTTGAATGAGAGATCAGCCTGGGTGAACTGCGCTTCCGACTGTGAAAGCCGCGCGCGTGCGGAACTTAATGCTGCTTCTGATTGGTCTCTCTGCGATATATAAATATCGGGCTTGATCCTCAGAAGAAGCTGCCCTTTTTCAACGGCATCACCTTCTTTGACTGTCAACTCGGTGATCTCTCCCGAAACGTCAGGAGTTATTTTCACCTCATGCTCCGGCTGTATCTTGCCGTTAGCTGTAATTGTCTCGGTAATAGTGCGTTTTTCAACTTTTTCAACGGCTACTCTGACCGTCACTGCTTTTCCGAACCAGCCGGCTTTCTTTCCAATAATGGTAAAGATCAGAAGCGCAACTACGACTATGAGGAGGATCCGGAGTACCTTTTTGTTTTTCATGATGATTGATTAGCTATTGAGTTTTATTTATTCAGATTAAGGGGTAACCCTTTATAAAAATCGAGAACTTTTGTCTTGAAGATGTATTCGTATTTTGCCTGCGACCTGTCGGACTGGGCTTTTAAAAGTTCTGTCTTCGCAGTATTATAATCAACGGGAGTAACCATGGAGAGATCGAATTTTTGCTGCATGTAACGGAAGGACTCTTCAGAATAGGCAACAGCTTCCGTGCTGGCGCTGTATTTTTTGAGAGCGGCAACAGCATCGGCATAAGCCTGCTGGATACTCTTGTAAAGGTTTTTCTTCGCAGATTCAAGTACATATTCCGAATTGGCAATGCCAAGCTTTGTATTGCTGATATTCTTATTTACCTGCCATCCGTTAAGGATAGGAATGGCAAGAGAGAACCCGACGCCATAATTTCTAAAGTTTCTTATTTGTTGGCTGAAAGAGAGGTTCGTAGTATCGTGAAAAACATAGTTGTAACTAGTCCCCATTGATTGATTTGAAGTTAGCCTGGGAGATCTTCCCCCGCGGGCAATCTTAAGATCATACTTTGATGATTCAAGTTTCAGCTCGGCGCTTTTAATCTCCGGCCTGTTCTGTACAGCCACATTAAAGATCTCGTCTATCTTTCCTGTGATAACAGAGACAGTATCAACATTTATGAGAGGCATCACTATCTCAAATCCCTCCGGAGTTTTAAGTTCGAGCATCTGGGTAAGGGTAAGGTAGGAGATATCGAGCTGATTTTTCATAGTCACAAGCTGAACCTCTTCCTGGGCAGCCTGTGCCTCTATCTGAAGAAGATTGCCCCGGGCCACGCTTCCTGCATCGACCATCTTCCTTGTCTTCTCTATCTGCTGTTTTGTAGTCTGCAGCTGCGTATCGTTTTCGATGACCAATTCCTTGTTAAGAAGAATCTGCAGGTAAGCCAGCGCTATACTTAGTGATATGTTATCCTTGATGTTCTGAAGATCCTGTTCACTTGCAAGAAGCTCCCGCTTATTTTTCTGGATTGTGTTGAAATTGATAAACCCATTGAACAGAGTAATGCTTCCACTGACATTTGCATTATCAAAGGAAGTATTATGATCCACAAATTTATAATCATGGTAGTTAAGTGTGCGGCCAAAGCTATAATCATGATTCAGAGATGCATTAATCGATGGCAGAAGATATAGTTTTGCAAGGTCCAGCGAGTTTTTCTGCATCTCTGTCTGGAGAACCTGCTGCTTAATAGTTATATTGTGGTCGATGGCATATCTTATACACTCCTCAAGGGACCATATCTTCTCCTGGGAAAAGAGATGTCCGCCGGTGAGCATCATGATTGCCATTGTAAGTAATAGTAACTTTTTCATTTCTATGCTGTAAAGTTTAAAACGATCGCGGAGAAATTTCATATTCAAATACGGAAACTTCACCGCAATGCTGCATTTATAATCGTTTATTTTTTTTAAAATTAGCCACGAAGATAGTTATTATCTTAATTCAACAGTCCGAATTCTCTAAAAAGATGATTAACAGACATTAAAATAACAGATATCTATAGGTTCTGATTTGTAAAAATATTCAAATCGCTTTCACCAAATAATGCTAAAATACGTATCTTGTGCCGCTACTTAAAAACAGTAAAACTATGTTGCATTATAAAGAATTAGGATTAGTGAATTCGAGAGAATTGTTCATCAAAGCAGGTAAAGGCGGATATGCAATCCCTGCTTTCAATTTCAATAATCTTGAACAGATGCAGGCAATTGTAAGCGCCTGTGTGGAAACAAAATCTCCGGTTATCCTTCAGGTATCGAAGGGTGCGCGCAAATATGCAAACCAGACTTTGCTCATGTATCTTGCAAAGGGCGCCGTTGAATATTCAAAGGAGCTGGGTTATGCAATTCCGATTGTATTGCATCTTGACCATGGAGACTCATTTGAACTCTGCCAGTCATGCATAGAAACGGGCTTTTCATCGGTAATGATCGATGGATCGCATTTCCCTTACGAAGAAAATGTAAGGTTGACCAAACAGGTTGTTGAGTATGCTCATCAGTTCGACGTGACTGTTGAGGGTGAGCTGGGTGTCCTGGCCGGTATCGAAGATGAAGTATCTGCAGAGCATTCATCCTATACAAGACCCGAAGAAGTTGAAGATTTTGTAAAAAAGACAGGTGTTGATTCCCTGGCCATTTCCATCGGGACCTCGCATGGAGCTTTTAAGTTCAAGGTAAAGCCTGGTGAGCTTCCTCCTCCTCTTCGCTTCGACATTCTTGAAGAGTGCGAAAAGCGGATCCCCGGATTTCCGATTGTTCTTCATGGTGCATCTTCAGTGCCCCAGGATATCGTTGCTGAAATCAACAAATATGGCGGGAAAATGGAGAATACGGCAGGTGTATCTGAAGACCAGCTTCGCAGGGCAGCAAAATCGGCAGTCTGCAAAATTAACATTGACAGCGACGGCAGGCTTGCAATGACAGCTGCTATAAGGAAGGTATTCGTAGAAAAGCCAGGCGAATTTGACCCACGCAATTACCTCGGCCCGGCACGCGATAAGCTTAGGGAGCTTTATAAGCATAAAGTTGTTAATGTGCTTGGAAGCGCGGGGAAAGCTTAAACCCCCCATCCCCGCTAAAGGGGGGTTAATTCGGATAA
>PMIG01000044.1 GCA_003157055.1 Bacteroidales bacterium
TCTTCGATAAGCCAGTGTGAATCTTTATATGTTTTCAGTTTCTGCTCCCATTCCTGAGTAAAAGTAAAAACAGATTCACCTGTGATTCCAAGTGAGCCGTCTTCCCAAACCGGCTTTATGATATACTGGTTCCCGGGTATCAGCCTGGAATATTCCGATGGGGAGTAACCTCCCGGGTTATTTATACCAGCACCTTTAAGTATTTTGCTTGTAAGTGATTTGCTAGTCGTGATAAACATTGCCTCCACAGGGTTACCCGAATAGGGGATGGAGTACATATTCAGAAGAGCCGGCACGAAATAGCAAAGCTCTCCTTTATTATTTATCGATTCAACGAGGTTAAAAACAAAATCAAAGTCTTTTCTGTTTGCAGCAAGTGTAGCGACCTCGTTCATAAAATCTGCAGTAATTCCTTTTCTGTAAGTCACTATGCCAAGTTCAAGCATGTTTTTCTCAATCCATTCCACCTGGTCCAGTACGTCCAGTTCATCGGGTAGCGCGTTCTCGAGCGGTTGGTTAAATATAATGCAGCATCTTTTACCTGTCATAAAGTCAATTGATGTCTTTTTAAACTAGCTTTCATTATCATTTCTATCAGGGACTGGTATTCGATCCCTATCATTCTTGAGAGAATAGGAAGGTCAGAGTGAACCGGATGAAGTCCGGCAAGGGGATTTACTTCCATAAAGCAAATCCTACCATTCCTGTCGGCTTTTAAATCGACTCTTCCTGCATCAACAGCACCCAGCGCTTTCCAAACAGCAAGCGCAACTCTTTTACACTCTCCGTCAATATCTTTCGATAATGGGATGTACTTGCAGAACTCCTGATAATTCTCCTTTACTTCAACCGAATAGGGAAGATTATCCTTGCACTCTATTTCCATTCCGCCTATTGCGACAGATTCATTTCCTGAGCCAATCAAACCTACTGTAAATTCTCTACCGGGAAGATACTCTTCCACGAGCGCAGGCTGATTGAACCTTGACAGGATCCATTCTGCCATTTCCTTCATTTCAGCAAAAGAGGTCAGCATGCTTTTTTCATTGATTCCTTTACCGGTTCCTTCCGAGACCGGTTTAATAAAGAATGGGTATTCAAGGTTGCATTTTTTAATATCCTCCTTCGTTGAAATGAGCATGCCAGGGCTTATTGGTATGTCTGCAGCGGCAACTATCAGCCTTGTGAGATATTTGTTAAGTGATAATCCGAGTATTACAGGTCCGCTGAAAACATATGGTATCTTATACTGATCAAGTATTGCAGGTACAACAGATTCTCTTCCGTCGCCATAAAGACCCTCAGCAATATTAAATACAAGATCCCATCTTCTCCCGGCAGCCAGTGCTTCAATAAGCTGAAAGCAATTGCCAACCGGTTCAGTTTCGAATCCCATCTTCTGAAGGGCTCCTGCAATTGCATCAACTGTCTCCTGCTTGTCGAATTCTGCGGTATCTTCCATAGAATAACCGCGGTCAAGATACCATGACCGGAGGTCATAAGTTAAACCAACTTTCATTAGATTCTATCTTTCGGGGTATTCGCAAAGTACACCCTTGTAGTTGCGCAATACTATTTTCTCAGCGTTGTGTTCCACAACATAATTTGGAAGCAAAGGAATTTTCCCGCCTCCGCCGGGGGCATCAATAACAAATGTCGGAATTGCATAGCCACTGGTAAAGCCTCTTAGTCCCTTAATTATCTCAAGACCTTTCTTAACCGTTGTACGGAAATGGCTGGAACCAGGAATCAGGTCGCACTGATATAAATAATAAGGTCTTACTCTTATCATCAGGAGCTTATGCATAAGCTCCTTCATGACAGGAATATTATCATTAATACCTTTTAACAGTACTGTCTGACTTCCAAGAGGGAAGCCGCCATCAGCAAGTTTATTGCATGCTTTAGCACATTCTTCGGTTATTTCTGAAGGATGAGAAAAGTGAAGGCTGAGGAAAAGTGGGTGGTATTTTCTGAGCATAGCAACCAGGTTATCCGTGATCCTCATTGGAAGAACAACGGGGATCCTGGTTCCGATACGTATTATTTCGACATGCTCAATAGCCCTGATATTTGAAAGAATGTATTCGAGAATATCATCAGTAAGAGTCAATGGGTCACCGCCACTGATAAGCACATCTCTGACTTCCTTATGAGCTGCAATGTAGGCAAAGGCTTTTTCGAAATCCTGCCTTCCAAGCTTGTCCAGCTTTCCGACTGAATGTGAACGGGTACAATATCTGCAATAGTTTGAACAGACCTGAGTAACCGTAAATAATACCCTGTCGGGATACCTGTGAACGATTCCTTTAACCGGAGAAAATGCTTTCTCGTGAAGGGGATCTGACTGCTCTGTGCTGTGCTGCAGCAACTCTTCTACCACAGGAATTACGTTGCGCCGCAACGGATGGGAATAGCCTGTCTCATAAATGAGCGAAGCAAAATAAGGAGTTATCCTCATCGGAAGACGGCCCTTAAGATTATTAATAGCCATAATCTCCTTTTCGGATAATTTCATGATTTTCTTTAGCTCGTCAATGCTTGTAATTGCATTTCTCAGCTGCCATTTCCAATCATTCCAGGAATCGATAGTTGTTAGGGGGAAGTAGCGGAGCATAAACTCCGAACTTCGGTTGCTAACTAACTGAATTGGGATTTCGTTTTGCGAAAAAATCGTGGTTTTCGCGCCAGGCTCTTCATCAGAAGAGCAACCCACGAGGCGACTCTCGCCGTGGAGTGTCGTAACCTCATTATTGTTAGCGTTCATAACAGATGATGAAAGAATTCACCTTTTCCTTTGATTAATTTGTTGTTAAATTGTTACTATTAAATATTTTAATTGGGCGAAAATATATATTCTATAAACACCTTGTATCACTTGAGTATCAGAAATATTAACACAAATTGCATTTTATTAACAATCATATTCTCGAGTTCAAATTAAACACTTTGTAATATATTGTATGATAGCACATTACAGACATCAGTATACATTAGTGAAATGATTTTATTATTACATTTATTTTGATTAAATATTATGACGCTCATTTTTTCAGTTCAATTTTTAAAACAACATTTTAAGAAATATGTTCAATATCTTTCTTAAGATCACTGATACTCAATAATGATGCCATAATCTTATTTCTGTAGAAAAAGTGAAAATGGGATTCAAAAATATTACTGGAAAATGAAAATTAAATGAAGAAAATAGAAT
>PMIG01000003.1 GCA_003157055.1 Bacteroidales bacterium
ATCAGCTTCCCAAGCTGAGGGTCGAGGGTTCGAATCCCTTTTCCCGCTCGCTGAATATCAAGGAGTTAAAACAGTTTAGCTCCTTTTTTATTTTCATATTTGCACGTTATTTGCATACGAGTCTATTTGATACAATACCCTGAAATATTATTGTTAATAACCTTCATTATTAATATTTGTTTATATTTGTATTACAACAGCGACGCACAAATGAAAACTTATCGTATTAATAATTCTGGCCCCTTGGTCAACTCTCGGTTATCCTTCGTCGCTGTTGGTTCCGGGTTTCTGATTTTAAGGGGCCTCTTACTTACTAAAAACGAACAGCGACATGAAAAAAGAAATTTTCTATTTACGGACGGCTGATCCGTACATCATTGAACCTTGCGAGCCTTTAATAATCTGGATTCTCAGATTGAACGGCAATTTTCTATTTATGCCGGAACTTCATTTTTTAGTGAATAGTTTTTATTTCCCTAACTAATGAGCTGGCTTAATAGGTTGCGTTATCCCAGGACACCTGAGGGACGCAAAAGATATATTAAGGATTCATTGAATTCCTATCAATGTAAATTTCCTTTTATACTGCTTATTGTGATAGGCATTGCCGGGATGATCCTTAGTCTTGTTTGGTGCTTTAAAGGAACTGATTTTAAAGGTTCCTGGTTTATTGCATTATTGAGCCTGTTAATTTTTGCCCTTGGTATTCAGGGAATTAAAAATAGGGAATCATGATACAAAAGTATGGTTTCTGGTTCCCATTGAAAAGAATTTATCAGAGTGAAAAATGGATTGTTACAATTCTGATAATTATATTCTTAACATTAATTTATTTGTTTTTGGCCTTCAGCTAGTTTATATTAGCCCTACCAATTAGCATGAACTTAGTTAAAGCCCTTTCAGTAGCAATATTGAGGGGCTTTTTATTAAAAAAATGCCAGCTGGTGATCTGATTACTCACTACAGCTGGCTCTACGATCCAACTTGTCAAAGGTTGGATATTAAAGTTTGGCTTTTTTCGCTTTCTTTTTTAATCGCTGTTTGTGACCACAACCCCACTTTACGGGCTCATCATCACCTCTTTTGTAACGGAGTTTCGTTTCTTTTAATCTTAGTTTCTCCAAAAGCGTTTTTTGTATCATAATAATCTATTTTAAAAAATGGAAGGGGCGTCTTTGACGTTGCCCTTCCCGGCACCAAGAGAACAATTTACAAACCCATTTATAAACAGACATGGGGCCGTTTATCTTCTGCGGAACGCACCCATTTTATATCTATCAAATGACTCATTTTTTACCGTGTGTGCCTCAATATTCCATACCTGATGACTCTCACGTGTGGCATGTATGTTTTGAATGAAATAATATCTTAATCCGTCAATAAGATGGTTAAAACTTCCTATCGGCACGCCGGATTTCTTATCATGCCAGATATAGTTATTCAATTCCTTTGCCAGATTAGAACTACCCTCTGTTATAATAATCTCATAATCAGACATCATCTTCAGAGCTTCAGCAACCGGATATTTGGCTTTATTAGTCGGCCTGACATTAAAATATTTTTGTAACATATTAATGCTCCTGGCATCAGCACAATCGGCAATAATCAGATCGTTTCTTGTGGCATGAAACCCGATCATCTGACGCAACTGGTCAAGTGAATTCCCGCTTTTATAAATTTTCTCATCAGCATAGATGATCTTATTCTTCTGATCAATGGCTACCTTGACAAGCGTATCAGGATCGTTGTACCCAAAATCCATACCAAACCCAAATGGTAAACTGTTATTAAACTCGCCATATTTCCAGTTCGTAAGTATAGCACCGGCCAGACTACCAAGTTCACCCATCCCATAGACTCGCCACCACATCTCGAAACCTGGCTTATCTTTCTTCATTAATATGTTTTGAAGTTCAGCTGCAGGCAGGTAAGGATTGTCACGAAATGTTGAATGTATCAACTCATGATCGAAGTTAGGCATGACAATCTCCTGTAACCATCCTGCTATGTATGGATTGAAGTCCAGGAAGACACACTCTTGTGTCCTGCTGGAGAGATGATCATAGACCTCATAACTAACGCGCCTATTAACCTCATTGATAAATAATATGTCCCTCCGCGGTCCGTGCGCCTTAGCCTCATTCGACTCGATACCAAAGAAATCTACCGTACTATTACCAATCTGATAGGTGTTCTCTGTCTTATTCTTCACTGCACCCACATCTACCCCAAACGATTCAAGTACCCGCTCCCAATCAGCCATGGCACCCTGTTTAAGATGCGGAAGGGCATACGAGCAAATAGTGATCCTTCGGGCTTTCTTCTCCAGGCAAATACCATAAATCACCTGCAATATGGCATAAGTCTTACCAGATCCCTGACCACCCTGGTCAATTATCAACCTTTTCCCGCTCTTGTAAGCTTTCAGGTTCCGTAGAAATACGTTCGTTATCATCTTTTACACTATTAAAAAACGCTTCAATCATCTTTGCATCTTCATCATTCGCCTCCGGTGGGAGACTTAGTAGTACAGGCGGAAGGACTTCATGCTGAACTAGTGCCTTATCAGTCCAACCATCTCTATTCTTTAGCCAAAAAATCTGCGCAATGATATTTCCCTGAATACCAGCCTTATAGATCGCCTCACGCATCAATCCCGTTCCCTCAACATGTCGCTCATGTAGATAGTCTGTAGCTTTCACCTTATACTTATACTCGATATTCCGGTATAGAGTCACCTTATCATAACCCAGGATCCTGCTGATAGCTGAGGCGTTAACATGAGCCCTGGCCAGTTCATCAACACGCTTCCAATCTATTTGAGATTTTGGTCTGCCTGCCATAATAAAATCTTTTTTAATCCATCCAAATCAAAACCCTCTGGCAGAAAACTTACTATCTCAGCCGGAACATCACCCTCTAAATTTGACATTATTACCCGTAACTGCTCAACCTCCAAAACCAAATCTGAGATATTAGGGTAGGCCTTCCCGGTCAAAGTCCAGGGCATACCAGGAACATGCTGCCAGGGAATAACTTTAAAATAACTGTTAATGAAACAACTAAGTTTAACATACATAGGAACAGCAAGACCCAGATCCAACTGAGCCTC
>PMIG01000385.1 GCA_003157055.1 Bacteroidales bacterium
CACTTCACAGAGAAATTAAGTAAACAGATAATACCATGGCAAAGAAAGTTGTTGCAACATTAAAAACAGGAGCAGGCAGGACATTCAGCAAATGCATCAAGATGATAAAATCTGACAAGTCAGGTGCCTATCAGTTTAAGGAAGAGATTGTCCATAACGATCATGTCAAGGACTTTTTCACAAAGAAATAACGATAATTCTTAAACAGAAGATATCCAGGGCTTTCTTCAATGCTGAAGAAAGCTTTTTTTATATTTACAACTCCAAAATTCAATAAAGAATGGCTTTGGGATTCCTCTCAAGGGAAAAGAAAGAGAGCCTTGATAAAGGGCTCGAGAAAACTAAAGAATCAGTTTTTTCAAAGCTGTCACGGGCGGTCATCGGCAAATCCAAAGTCGATGAAGAAGTTCTTGATAACCTTGAAGAGATCCTTGTATCATCTGATGTCGGAGTAGCCACTACCTTAAGGATAATTGAGAGAATTGAAGCCAGAGTTGCCAGGGACAAGTACCTTAATACAAGTGAGCTGAATTCAATTCTTAAAGAAGAGATTGTTGCCCTCCTTGAGAGTAACCCATCAGGCACAGTGCCTGATTTTTCATCTCCTCTTCAGTCTGTTCCTCATATAATTATGATCGTTGGTGTGAACGGATCAGGCAAGACAACGACTATTGCGAAACTGGCATATCAGTATAAAAATGCCGGTAAAAAAGTACTCCTGGGCGCTGCCGATACTTTCAGGGCCGCTGCAATTGAGCAGCTTCAGATATGGGCCGACAGAACAGGCGTTTCCCTGGTAAAACAACAGATGGGTTCTGATCCGGCTTCAGTAGCATACGATACAGTAAAATCGGCCGTAGCTGGCGGATATGACATCGCAATAATCGATACTGCTGGCAGGCTCCATAACAAAATTAATCTGATGACAGAGCTCTCGAAAATCAAGAGAGTAATGGAAAAAGTCATTCATGGTGAGCAGCAGGAGGTTCTTCTCGTTCTTGACGGATCGACCGGGCAGAATGCATTTGAACTGGCCAGGCAGTTTACTGCTGCAACAGATGTAACCGGGCTCTGCATTACCAAGCTTGACGGTACTGCAAAAGGAGGTGTCGTAATCGGAATATCAGATCAGTTCAAAATCCCGGTGCGTTATATCGGAATAGGTGAGAAGCTCGGTGACCTCCTGGTTTTCAATCCGGCAGAATTCGTCGATTCCCTCTTCTCCATGAGGAAATAGCAATCTCCGGGTACTTCTTTCATTTTCCTTATGAAAAATAAAAAAATCAATATTATTACTCTCGGTTGCTCCAAAAATCTGGTTGACTCTGAAAAACTCCTCAGGCAGATCAGATCGGGTGGATTCGAGATTACCCATAACTCTGAAGATTTGTCGGCAGGGACAGTTATAATAAATACCTGCGGATTCATTAACGATGCAAAGGAAGAGAGTGTTGACACAATCCTTAAATATGTCAGGGCAAGAGAAAGAGGTGATATAAACAATCTATATGTAATGGGTTGCCTGTCTGAACGTTACATGGATGATCTTAAGACCGAAATCCCCGGAGTAAATCGATACTTTGGTGTCAATAACATGAATGACATTTTAAATGAGCTGGGATTAAAGTATCGCGACGATCTTAGATACCAGCGCGAGATCTCTGGTCCCGGACATTATGCATACCTTAAAGTATCTGAGGGTTGCGACCGCAGCTGTTCATTCTGTGCTATACCGGCCATCAGGGGTAAATGCGTCTCAAGACCGCTTGAAGAGCTTGTAAGTGAAGCTAGATATCTTGCAAACGCAGGTGTCAAAGAGCTTATACTCATTGCCCAGGATCTTAGTTATTATGGTACTGATCTTTACAAGACCCATAAGCTTCCTGAACTGGTGACCGATCTTCTTAAGATTGAATCTTTCGAATGGATAAGACTCCATTATCTTTATCCGGCCAGTTTTCCAATGGAACTGATCCCGATAATCAGAGATAATCCAAGGATATGCCGCTATATTGATATTCCTGTCCAGCATATTTCTGACAAGATGCTTGGGCTGATGAAAAGATCACATAACCGTTCAAAGACATTGTCAGTTCTTCATAAACTAAGGGAGGAAATACCAGGGTCGGTAATCAGAACAACTCTGATTGCAGGACATCCCGGTGAGACAGAAGATGACTTCAATGAGCTTATGGAGTTCGTCAGGGAATTCAGGTTCGACAGACTCGGAGTCTTCGCATATTCTCATGAAGAGGATACCTTTTCTTACAATAATTACAAGGATGAGATACCTGATGAAGTTAAAGAATCGAGAGTATCCGCGATTATGAATCTTCAGCAGGGCATATCTGCTGAACTGAATGAAAAGCTTGCAGGGAAAGTTTTCAAGGTATTGATCGACAGGAGGGAAGGAGAGTTTTTTGCCGGGAGGACGGAATATGACTCTCCTGAAGTTGATCAGGAGGTGCTGATACCGGCAGAATATGATCTTAAACCTGGTAATTTCTACCAGGTTCTGATCACACAAACCACTGAATTTGATTTATTCGGGAAACTGGCTTGATAAATTGTCACTCTTCAGAGTCATCCACCTGGTCTTCACCGGAATCTTTCTTCTTCCGTATCTTCATCTTGATTTCCGATTTGTCGCTATTGAATCCCACATTTATAGTATCGCCGTCACTTTGCCCTGCTTTTATCAGCAGTTCAGCCATCGGGTCTTCAAGATACTTCTGAATTGCTCTTTTCAGGGGACGGGCTCCATAATTTGCATCAAATCCCCGCTCAGCAATAAAATCACGGGCAGCCGGGGCAATTTTTAACTGATAGCCGAGTGATTTGACTCTGTCGTAGAGGCCTTTGAGCTCAAGATCAATAATCTTGTTGATTTCTTCTTTTCCGAGCGAATTAAACATGATCACATCATCAATCCTGTTCAGAAATTCAGGAGCAAATGTTTTCTGAAGAGCTTTCTGCAGGATGCTTTTCGTCTGTTCATCCTTTGTAGCCTTTTTATTCTGGGAATCGAAACCTATGCCGTGACCAAATTCTGAAATCTGCCTTGTTCCTATATTTGAAGTCAGAATAACAATTGTATTCCTGAAATCAATACGCCTGCCCAGGCTGTCTGTGAGCTGTCCCTCGTCAAGTACCTGGAGCAGAATATGAAATACATCCGGATGTGCTTTTTCAATCTCATCAAGAAGCACTACAGAATAAGGTTTTCTTCTTACTTTTTCAGTAAGCTG
>PMIG01000330.1 GCA_003157055.1 Bacteroidales bacterium
AGTCCATAACCAGCTTACAAACATCGGTACGGCAGCAACAATTCCTGTTTCAATTCTCCCGAAAGCAATAATCAGTGTTAAAGTGACAAAGATCAGGCACAATTTTACCAGTAAATCGAAATCGTTTTTAATACCGTTGACAAGGTTATGGGTTATCTCATTAGTATCAATAATTATGATGTTTTTTTCACCGGAAAGAGCTGCGGCAACCTTCGGTCTGTCTTCATTATTTACTCTCACCAGTGACATAACCATGTTGATGTTGTTCTTTTCAGATATCATGTCATTAAGGAAAAGTGTTCTGACTGAACTGAATTCATCAAAGTCAATGGGTTGAAAGTCCTGGTCAAGAAAGGCATAGAACTTACTGAAAGCGTCTTTATTGAATCCGTATTGCACTCCTGCCATTATAATCAGATCTCTGAGTTTCTCCTTTTTACCTTGAGACCAATATTCAGTCCATCTCTGAATTCTTGCTTTCTGAATGGAATCACTGATTAATATTGAACCTGCATCAGTGTATTTTCTGACTATGTTTTTATTCTTAAGTTTTTCAAGAGTGGCGGCCACGCTTTCATTTACTGACAATGCCTGATTCAGGTCTTTTCCGGTAGAAAAGATATAGATTGATTTTAAAGATATATCATTTATCCTGCCCAGATCTTTTTCAGATTCTTTTAGTTTTGGGGTAAGAAAATTCATTGAATTCATGTCTGATTCAAATCCTGCATCTTTATAAAAGAAGAACATGATTATTGTGACCACAATAATTGAAAGGATTATTAACCGGTTTGATTCATATTCATAAGAAACAATTCTGTTAATTAATGTTGTTTTATTCCTTTGTGATGATTTGTTTCTGAAACCTATCAGATGGGGAAGAATCAGAAGCGCAAAAAGAGCAGCACCGAGAATGCTCAATCCGGCAAATAATCCCAGATCCCTTAATACCTCTGATTTCACAAATAATAAACTGAAGAAAGCTATTGATGATGTCAGCGAACACATTAACAGCGGCATTGTGAGATCCCTGAGAACCACCTCTACGGATCTCTTGTAATTATATATGCTGTAAAAATACAGCGCATAATCAACTATAATTCCCAAAAGGACCGATCCTATGCCAAGCGCAATGACCGACATCTTTCCCTTTATGATAAAGATTATTGCCAAAGCCATAATTCCTCCAAAAACTGCCGGCAGGAAGCTGATGAAAGGAATGGATCTGTTTCTGAAGAACAATCCGATGAAAAGTAAAATAATTATTACCGCCACTGTTACTGTTACAGTTATGTCCTTTTTAATCTGTCCGGCATTTCCTACAGATACGGCAGGAGATCCAAAGTATTCTGCCTTTATGGTGAAGTTATTTTTAGCTGAAAGGTATTGAAGCAGATTATCGAGGTTCCGGAAAAAGACAGCATTCTGACGTGTATCACTGGGTGGATTCAATGGATTTACAAAAAGTAGCAAATTTCTCCTGGTTTTTGTAAATATGTAACCATCTATGATTTCATATCCATCCTCAATCTGGAATTGTTTTAGTTTGACCAATGCCAGTGAACTTATTCCGACAGGATCCTGCAGAATATACTTTTTCAAACCAAAACCGGCAGGTGAAATTAATGTCTTATAGTTTTTTTCGAGCGATTTTCCGATGGTCTCCTTCGTTAACAAGCTGTCAATCTTAAGATAATCATTCTCAGTGAGAAATATCTGCAGATCTTTATATAAAAAATTCACAACATCTTCTGCAAGACTGTCATTGATCCTGAAAGTTGTCTGTGCAAGAAAACGCGAGAAATTTTTATTTTTCAGCGAATCAATCAATTCCCCGGAAAAAGCAATTAGTTTATCCGGATCGGCAGGTTTAAGGCTGTCAGGAAGAAAAATATTCAGGATAAGCTTATTTGCAAATCTGGAGTTTTTCAGGATCATCGAAGTTTTATCATTTTGCCCTGGAAGCGTTTTGGAAATATCTTCTTCGAGAATGATCCTCGAATCAAGAAGAATCGCAGCCAGCGCGATAATAATCACAAAGGTTGATAATAAAATTCTCCGGTTTCTAAAAAATGTATATAAAGCCAGAAAAAGTCCTTCCATAAAGTTATCTGGTTATTAATCTTTTCTTTCTAAATCGTTTCAGGATAACGAATGATAATATTCCGGCAAATATTGATAAAATAATGGCAAGAGCAATACTTCCGATCACATATTGGAGGAGGTTATTTTCAAACGATTTGACTGACAGGTTGGTGCTGAATTTAATATTGCTTTCGCTCTGCATTACGCACCCCCCGGTCACATAACTTAGATATAATATGACTGGTATCATGGGAGGAATGCTGATATTGGCTGCGACAGATGCGATGAGCTTGCTGAGTCCGAACAGGTGGGCGAGGGTGATTGCTGTAATCAACTGAAATCCCCAGATGGGAAGTATCCCGGTAAATATTCCCAAAGCCACTGCGAGAGAAATATTTATATTTGATTCCTGGCTTTGGAGTATATTCTTATTTATAAAATCTTTTAGATTCTCTTTTCTGAGATATTTTAGGAAAGAAAATGGTTTGACATAAATAAGTGCAATTATTACAAAAATGGCATTCAGCAGACAGATCCGGAAAAAGTCCATGAAAGGTCGGAAATGGCTTACGCGTACTGTCATGGAAGGATAAAATACCCTGACCGGCACGCTTTCAATTCTTATGCCTCTCCATGCTGATCTCACCAGGACTTCAAGTTCAAATTCATATTTGTTCGTATAGAATCTCATCCCTTTCAATCGTTTGAGAGGATATAATCTGAAGCCTGATTGTGTATCAGGCAAATTTATACCAGTGAGGAACCTGTACCAGAAATTTGAAAAGCGGTTGGCGAAGCTGCTTCCTTTAGAGAGCTCTTCAGGAGCCAGGGTTCGGGCTCCAATTATCAGCGCATCAGGTTCTTTGTCTATTTGTGCGGTAAGGGTCACAATATCCTCAGGAAAATGTTGCCCGTCAGAATCAATCGTGACAGCATATAAATATCCTTTAGCGATGGCAGCTTCAAATCCTTTTCGTATGGCATACCCTTTTCCCCGGTTCCTCTCATATGAGACTATTGTAAGGAAGCTGAACTTTTTGAGAATATCATTTGTGGTGTCAGTTGAACCATCATTAATAACTATTATATTTTTAGTGATCTTAAGAACCCCGGATATAACTTCTTCAAGCGTTTTTTCATTGTTGTAAGTCGGAATTATTACGCAATATTCCATTCCCTCCATATAAATTTCGTTTTCTCCAATTTTGACAAATCGCAATTTAGCCAATTATTAATAAAATTAAATATGTTACATTTAGAATATCCGGGTCGTTATATTCTATTTTTCTTATTTTTGTGCCGAAACCGTTTGATCGAGTTGTTATAATTTTAAAATCGGATCATTATAAATTTTAAGGATGCTTAAGATTGGAGAACGCTTTATTTCTACTGAAGATTTTCAGATGATATTGTTTGAAGATGAGAAAATAGTGATAACTGAGTCGGCAAACGACAAAATAGTTAAGAACTTCGAATTTCTCCAGTCATTTCACCAGAACAAGGTGATCTATGGTATAAATACGGGTCTGGGTCCGATGGCTCAGTACAGAATCGATGATGCAGATCGCATCAATCTACAGTACAATGCAATCAGAAGCCATGCAGCCGGATGCGGAGAATCAGTTGATCCGCTTTACATCCGTTCAGCACTGATTGTTCTGTTGAATAATTTCCTGCATGGGAATTCAGGTATACATCCTGAGGTGGCCGCTTTAATACTTGAATTTATCAATAAGGGTATTACACCTGTTGCTCCTGAACATGGAGGTGTCGGAGCCAGCGGAGACCTGGTTCAACTGGCTCATATAGCTCTTGCTCTGATCGGTGAAGGTTCTGTTGTTTTTCATGTTAATTTCCTGCGGTCAGCAGATGTTCTTGCTGAGAATGGCCTTAAAC
>PMIG01000384.1:0-5762 GCA_003157055.1 Bacteroidales bacterium
AGAATGGAGTTGAGGCCACCATGCATCGCTTTTATCCTGCGTCTCTATTCTTTTCGGAGCAAATTTTTTGGCTATGGCCGAAACTATTGACGAGTCGAGCCCTCCGGAAAGCAGAACTCCGTAGGGAACATCAGACATGAGCTGGCGATGGACCGATGCTTCGAGCGCGCTGCGAAGATCATCAATTGAAGTTTCGTTCTTTTCAACAGATTTGTATTCCATCCAGTCGCGAGTGTACCACTTCTTCATCTTGCCATCTTTGCTATAGAGATAATGACCCGGGAGGAATTCTTCTATTTTGTTGCAAACGCCCTCAAGCGCCTTGAGTTCCGAGGCTACATAAAAGTTGCCGAACTGATCCCACCCGATATAGAGCGGCACAATTCCAAGATGGTCGCGTGCAATGAGATAACAGTTATTTTCCTTGTCATAAAGCGCAAATGCGAAAATGCCGTTCATTTCCTCAAGAAATGCAGGTCCTTTTTCCTTGTAAAGCGGAAGTATTACTTCACAGTCGGAATGCGTAAGANNAATCGAGAGTCTTTCATGGGCAAGAATCGCATTGTCACAATAAAAAATTCCTGACCAGTCCGGACCACGATGCCTTAATTTCTTTGACATCTTCAGGACAACCGGCCTCAAGTCCATATAATTGCTCTTTAAATCAAACACTCCGACAATACCGCACATACCAGCTTATTTTAAATGGATATTCATTTTGCAATTCCTGCAAAACTAATAAAAATCAGAATATAAAAAGATAATAAATATGATATTTATATATAAATAGTAAAGTAAATATTGATATATAGTAAAATATATAAACATAGTAATGATAATAAGTATATAATATTAATTTAAATAATATCAGTAAAATATCAAATTAACATTATTGCAGCCTGAATAGGTTTTATCCAAAGTATGAATGATTTATTTCAATTCAGATTATTAAAATGAACTGACCATTTAAACAAATTGGTCAGAAAGATTGTTATATTTGCGGCTTAAATTTTTCGAAGTGGTAACTGACAGAGAACCAAAAGAAGATAAAGCAGATTTGATATTAAGTGCTGCTCAGAGACTTTTTGGCCTCTTTGGAGCTGAAAAAACCTCCATGAGGGAGATCGCAGATGATCTTCATATGTCGAAAGCTTCACTCTATTATTATTTTCCTGATAAAGAGAATCTGTACAAAGCGGTCATTGAGAAAGAACAGGCCGAATTCCTGGATACGCTGGAGAAGGACATTCAGGGCAATAAGGATCCTGCAGAGAGCCTCAGGCGTTATGCCCTAAACCGCCTCTCCTATTTTAAATATTTGGTGAACCTGGGGAGAATAGGTCCGGCATCGATTCCTGATTTTAAACCGCTTATTGCAGATTCCTTTAAGGCTTTCAGGGAAAAGGAGAAAAAGCTTGTGATGCAGATACTTGAGAAAGGGGAAATTAATGGACAACTCAGAACGAATAACACTTATGAGGCTGCATCACTTTTTCTGGATATCATGAGAGGTCTCCGCAGCGTATTTTTAAACAACAATAAGCTCGTTTCAATAAATGATGAAGATTACAAGCAATTATCTCATCAGGTAGCTGCTGCTACCGATATTTTTATCAAAGGCTTGATGTACAAAGAACTAAAGTAATAATCTAATATTAATACAAAGAATGGTACAGAATTCAAAGAAAGACAAGGTTAAAGTTTATATACCCCTGGGTATAGTAATATTTGCAGTACTTGTAGGTGCTGGGTACTGGTACAGGGATTATTCAAGATATATTACGTCTGACGATGCCCGGATCGATGCAGATAATGTGACGGTCGGCTCAAAAATGCTTGGAAGAATTGTGGCTGTTTATGCACAGGAAGGAGACGTCGTTGCGAAAGGCAAGCTTCTTGCCGAACTCGACAGCTCTGATCTGATTGCTCAAAGAAATCAGGCTATAGCTCTAAGGGAACAGGCTCTGACAAATCTTGGACAGTCAAATGCAAAGTTTGTGTCAGACCAACAAAGCCTTAAAGTTGTTGAAATAAACCTCGAACGTGCCAGGGAAGACCTTGACAGAGCCAAAAAACAGTCAGAAGGCGGTGTTATAACCGATGAACAGTACGATCATATCAAAAAANNCAGTGCATCTGCTGCAGTTGAAACTGCAAATGCACAGATCAAGGTCCTGGATACCCAGCTTAAGAATACAAAGCTCTGGTCGCCAGGGAATGGAGTTATTGCTAAAAGATGGCTTTTACCGGGTGATGTCATTCAGCCCGGCCAATCAGCTTTCACCCTTACCGATGATAGCAGAAAATGGGTTATCAGTTACCTTGAAGAGACGAAAATATCAGCAATAAAAAACGGTCAGGATGTTAAATTCACAATAGATGCTTTCCATAATGTTAAATTTTACGGGAAAGTTTTCCTTACAGGCACAAGCACTGCGTCAGTATTTTCACTAATACCAGCAAGTAATGCATCTGGTAATTTCACCAAAGTAACTCAAAGGATCCCTGTAAGGATATCCATTGATTCGGCCAGTAATGGGAAGGCTGTTTCTTCTTTTAATATTTTACCTGGAATGTCAGCTGTTATCAAGATAACAAGGAATTAGTAATGGAACGAAGGAGAACACCGTCTCACATGATCAGGATGTTTTTCAGAAAACCTGATTCCATAATCCATCCCCGGCACAAATCCTACAAATGGTTTTTACTCGCGAACATTATGTTCGGAACATTTATGGCTGTTCTCGATGCTACGGTTGTAAATACTGGCCTTCCAAAGATCATGGCATCATTTGGAGTGGGTCTCGACAAGATTGAATGGGTTATTACCGCTTATATGCTTGCGATGGCAGTGATGCTACCCACTTCAGGATGGCTTGCTGACAGGTTCGGTTACAAGCGGATGTACTTCCTCGGTTTGCTCCTGTTCACCTCGGGTTCATTACTCTGCGGATTATCACAGGATGAGAATATGCTTATTCTTTCGAGGGTGATTCAGGGTTTAGGAGCAGGAACACTTCAACCACTGGGAATGGCGATAATTACTCGGGAATTCCCGATTAAACAACGCGGACTGGCTCTCGGATTCTGGGGAATTGCTGCAGCAGCATCAGTCTCATTTGGACCTACGATCGGCGGTTTCATTATTGACAATTTCAGCTGGCAGCTGATCTTTGACATCAATATCCCGATCGGTATTCTGGCGATGTTTTTTACAATTATTATTCAGGCTGAATATAAGCACCCAATAAGAAGGAACTTTGACCTGATTGGTTTTATATCGGTAACTATATTCCTCCCCCTTTCACTTTACACGCTTTCAGAAGGCAATGCAGCAACAAACACTGCAGGCTGGCATGCTCCTTATATTCTTCTATTCGCAGCCATTTCAGCCGTTGCTCTTGCTGTTTTTATTACTACAGAGCTTACAGCAGAAGATCCGATTATAGACCTGCGGCTCCTTGGAAATCATAATTTCGGACTTGCAACTATAATAATGATCTTCTTCAGCATAGGGATGTTTGGGAGTACATTCCTGTTGCCCATCTATCTTCAGAATTCGATGGGATATACAGCTCTTCAGGCTGGTTCAGTTTTCCTTCCTGTTGGAATTATACAGGGAGTTCTTGCTCCTGTTTCCGGCAGGATATCGGACAGGCTGAATCCAAAAATTCCAATGACAATCGGGATTCTGCTTATGGCATTCAGTTTTTATCTTAACTCAAAGCTCTCATTCCTTAGCGAAATGAAAGCAATAATGGTCTCCCTGTATGTCAGAGGAGTCGGGATGGGTCTCACTTTTACTGCATTGAGCACCATTGCACTTATCGAGATCCCCCGCGAGAAAATGGCACAGGCAGCTGGTATTTCCAATTCTATCCGTCAGCTTGGCGGAAGCCTTGGTGTAGCATTACTCGCAACACTCCTTACAACGCGGGTAAATTTTCACACTCAGCAATACGGGATGGCATTAAATGCGCACTCGGAAATTTATCAGCAGACGACAACCAACATACGATACTATGCGCAGCACGAAGCCGGGACATCTCCGGGTGATGCAGCAAAATATTCCCAGACAGCGATTATATCAAATATCGGCAAACAGGCTTATATTGAAGGAATCAATGACGACTTTCTTCTGGCCGGGATAATAACGCTGCTGGGAGGTATTCCCATCATCTTTATGCATACAAAAAAATCAAAAACCGTAAAAATTAAAGTTAATGAACAGACTGAACAAATATAGAACATGCATTCTAATGATCGCCCTGGCTCTCATTGCCAGCTTATCTGCAAATTCACAGGATAATCAGGGATCTGTCGCTGTGGTTAAATCAGATTCACTCTCGCTTAAATCTTTAATTGAGGAAGTGATCAGTACTCATCCTACTGTTAAAGGCGCTGAAGAAGCTTTAAAAAATGCTGATGCCAGGATAGGTGCAGCCAGGGCGGCTTATTATCCTGTCGTTGATGCCAATGCTAATTATTCAAATATCGGGCCGGTCATGAAAATTTATATCCCTTCCATGGGAACATTTCAGCTATATCCGGAGAACAATTACTCGGCAACAATAAATTTCAGGCAGGTGATATATGATTTCGGAAGAACAAAAACAAATATTGAATTAGAAAACGAGGGCAGGATAATAGGCGAGAAAACTCTAGACCAGGTAAGGCAGAAGATGGCAATTGCTACCGTCAACAACTTTTATACACTCGCCTTTTTGCAGCATGCCATTAAGATCATGGATGAGCAGCTTGCCACCCTGCAGGCTCATCTAAAGTATATCGAAACGCTGAAATCTACAGGATCTGCAACCGATTACCAGGTGCTTTCAACTAAGGTAAAAATATCGACTGCCGAAAGCCAGAAATCAGACCTTGTTGCAGCACTAGCAATTCAGCAGGCTTATCTTTGTTCATTGACAGGCAATAACAACCGGATACCGGTTGTGAAAGAAGAGCTTGATGTTATTGCCCCGGTTGTATCCGGTGATTCACTCCTCAGCTTTGCTTATCATAACCGCGACGAGATGGCAATAAACCACGAAAAGGCTGTTTTAGCAGGATTAAGATATCAGCTTACAAAGACTACCGACAAGCCTGTTATAAGCTTCCTTGCCGCAGGAGGCGCCAAAAACGGCTACCTGCCGGACCTTAATCAGCTGAAGGCAAATTATGCTGTCGGAGTAGGTATATCTGTCCCGATTTTTGATGGCATGAAGACTAAGTACAATCTTCAGCAAGCTGAATCGGCTATCAACTCATTGCATTTCGAGAATGAAGGAACACAAAGAAGCATTACATCAGAAATCAGGGAGGCGGAGGAATATGTTATTTCAGCAAAGCAGAAGGAGATGCAATTCCAGCTTCAGCTTGAACAGGCGCAGGAAGCATATACCCTTGCCGAAACAAGCTTCAGATCCGGTGTAATAACAAATCTCGAACTGCTCGATGCAAATACGACAGTCTCGCAAAGCATGCTAATGCTGCTGAAGGCAAGGATTGATTATGCTGCAAGCATTTACAGGCTGAAAGCTTCACTTGGCGAGAGGTTGTATTGATTTCATGTGCGGAATCACTGCAAAAAGGAACGATCTGATCTGAGCGGCATGGTTGAATGCTGCTATAGCCTATTTCAGCCCGAAATATTTTTTTACATTTTCCTCGTAGCTGATCCCGACAGGAATCTGTTTTTCACCAAGCTGTATATTCCTGTTGCAATACGATATATCCCTATTGCAGTTGATTATAAATGATCT
>PMIG01000384.1:5802-13928 GCA_003157055.1 Bacteroidales bacterium
TTATTGCCGACTTCGTGATTTTTATGATTAAGATAGATGATATAATCGTATGTCCTGGCAACAGCCTGTTCAAAACGACTGAACATAATCGGTTTCAGAAGATAATCGACTGCATTTTGGTTAAATCCTTCGACTGCATATTCGGCAAATGCGGTAGTAAAGATCACGAGTTTATTTGTTTTCAGGCTTTTATAGAAATCGATTCCCGAAATATCAGGCATCTGGATATCGAGGAATAGAAGGTCGACAGGAAATTTATTAAGATAGTCAGCTGCCTCTGATGGCTTTGTAAAACTCTTCTTAAAGTCTATATAATCTATCCTCGAGCAATAATCTGCAAGCAGGTCAAGCGCCAGCGGTTCGTCATCAACAGCAATGCAGTTTATCATTTCAGATGGAGTTTTAATTCAACGTTATAATCCTGATCATTTTCAGTGATCTCCAGGGTATGTCTTCCCGGGTATATCAGCTGAAGTCTTTTAATTGTATTGTCTATTCCAAGCTGGAAAGAACTGCTTTCTTTTTCAGACAAATAATTCTTAACATTCCTGGCAAAAAAATTCAGTTCATCATCCAAAACTTCAATTTTTATTGTGATCACCGATGCTTTTTCAGTGCTTATTCCGAATTTAAAAGCATTTTCAATGAAGGGCATCATAATCAAGGGTGCGATCTGAAGAGAACCTGGATTTCCGGATACTTTGTAATTAACTGTCACTGACGATGAAAGACGCAGTTTCTGCAATTCAATATATGTATCAATATATTCTATTTTTCTGCTTAAAGGAACAAAATCATGCTGCGTCTCATAAATTACAAACCGCATAAGGTTTGAAAACATCTCTATTGCAAATGGAGTCTTTTCATTTTTAACAATAGCCATTGAATAGATATTATTGAGCGTGTTAAATAGAAAATGAGGATTTATCTGTGCTTTAAGGAATGCCAGTTCTGCATTTACCTTCTCCTTTTCAGATTGTTGCCATTGCTGAATAATCCTGATACCTGTCGATAACGTAAGAATGAAAAGAAAAACAATTAGAGTATAGCTGTATTCGGGTCTGAAAAAAAAATGCCACCCCTGTCCTCTTAATACTACCTGACCTATAATTGACGAGAATTCAAAGTCTGGCATGGGGAATTCGGGTAAAAAGAAAAAGCCAGGCCGTGGCCTTAAACTAAATGGGAAGCCCAGGTAAGAACGGGTCAAAACAGACGGAACAGCTATTGTCATTATCAACGCTACAAGACATACCAGGACAAACGCAAAATATCTCCCTGGTATGAAGAGCTTTGGTGTGAGCAAGAAGAAATTAAAGTAATAAAACGAGATAAAGAACAGGGATGGAACTATTATTGCTTCAAACCTGTCCAGCTCTTGCGGCCTGGGCACAAGGGTTGTAAGCAATGCCAAAAAAAGAGCCCATGCTGCAACGTGAATCAATATCTGTAATGCTTTATTTTTCAGAGCTTAAGATTTTAGTTTAGTGAAATAATGTCAATGTCAGACAATTTTGGGATATAGTCGCGCTGATAAATATATTCAACCTCAGTCAGGGATTCAAAAAATGCAGGAAGCTTGTCAGAAGAAAATACAAACCTGGTATCAATCCGGTTCATCAGATTGACACTGTCCATCTCCTCAAGGGTTATCGGGNNAAGGTGGTATAGACGTATGTCTTCTTGGTTTTGACCTTGCCATCTGCCCCAGCAATAGTCTTCTCAATTTTAAGACCTTTGTCGAATTTATATTCGCTGGTCTTTGTGATTTTTCCAGAGCTATCAAGTTCAAGTTCCTTTATTTTATTGTCATTTGCATCATATTGATACTGGAAGTGTTTGTCTATCTTATTATTAACATATTGTATTTCTTCTGTTATATTTCCATGAGCATCAAAAACAGTCTCTGACTCCTTGCTTTTTTTGGAGGTAAGCTTGTCAAATTTCTCATCATAAACTACAATGCTTTTTATTTTTGGTGGTGCAGGTTTTTGTTGACCAGCTGCAATATATGTGCTCATCATGAAGAGAGTAACGGGAACCAGTAAATAAATCTTTTTAAACGGTTTCATGACTTTTAATTTATATGAATTTTAATTATTTGACGAATTAAAGGTTGGCGACTGCCAGATGAATGATCCTGTTGCACTAGGATTCCTGGAATACGATAGCTGGATTGTTTGAGCCGGATATTCAACTTTGTCAATAATAAGAAAATCAGGTGTCACAAAACAGACTTTTTCTCCTGCCAAAGAGAGCTTGAAATTTGAATGGAGACCTGCCTGGAGGGTGTCTTTACCAGCCCATAAAACAAGAAAGCCTTTTCCGCTTATCGTTGCGACTTTAGGAATCTTCAATTTAGAAAGGTGTTTTTTACTGTCCGAGAGGTAATATCCGGAGATATCAAATGACAAGGAAGAATTATTGTATAACTCTATCCAGTCGCCATATTCACCATTCTGGTTAGCTATATAGGATGTGTTTACCGGCATTACTTCATTTATTACAACGCTCGACTCAATAATGTTGTCTTTTAGCATCCCTGTTGGAAAAGAGTACAAAAGAACAATATAATAAGTACCATGCCGGCAGTCAGCTTTAAACCGGCGTTTATTTTGTTTTGCCCGGGCATAATATATTTTCTGAAAAAGGTTAAAATCATATAATATACAGTATTAGGATGAAATACCCTAAAATTAAATAAAATGACTGGCTATAACTTGACAAACTAAATGGATATATATATAAATACCAATGAGAATCGTTATTTATGGCACGATCTTCAGCGATTCAAATATTAAAGAGTAAATCGTCCATAGATCTAATAATCATCAGGAAGCAAGTCATAATCCTTCCATTCCTGCAATGGTAGAGGAAGATCTTTGATAAGACCTGTATTTATATCAAAAATCCAGCCATGGAAGTTAATTATCTTTTTGCTCCTGAAGGCTCTCTGGATTATTGGAGTGCGCAAAAGGTTTTTTAACTGGGCAATCACATTCATTTCAGAGAGGCGGTCAAGCATTTTTGTTTTATCACCGAGTTCCTCCAGCTCTTTCCTGTGAAAATGATAAAGATCGCTAATCGGGCTCACCCAGTTTTCAACTATATCCTCTGTATCGAGCCCATCGACCGCAGCTTTAACACCCCCGCATTTATAGTGTCCAAGGACAATGATATCCCCGATATTCAATATTTCGATTGCATATTCAATTATTGACAACAGGTTCAGGTCGGTGAAATTTACCTGATTTGCAATATTCCTGTGAACAAATATTTCGCCTGGTTCAGACTCTGTTATAAGATCGAGCGGTATCCTGCTGTCGGAACACCCGATAAAGAGGAATCTTGGTTTCTGAGGTTTTGCCAGTTCATCAAAATATTCCGGATCAGTTTTAAGCTTCTCGGCTGCCCATAGCTGGTTGTTTTTCAGAAGATCAGAGTAATCATTGCGCTGGATGATCATGGTAAGGTATTATTAAATCAACATTGATTCAAACCGAGGTTAAGGGATGGCATTTTACCCGGGTTAAGCGATTCAAAAATTATTAATGCAGCTCCAAGTGCAGTAGCGTTAAAAATTTCAGATGTATAAACATTTTTCATTGAATATGCCTCAGAGATCAGCTTTATAAAAATAGGGTTCTTTAAAAAACCGCCGGTAAGATATATGTTTTCAATATCATTATCGGCAGGTATCACCAGATTGATAGCTTTAACGGCAAGTTCTGACAATTCGACCATAAGTCGATGATATCCTTCTTCGAATGATTTAAACGCAAAAAAATCGATTTTTTCTTTTACTTCTCTTGAAAACGGGTCATTGTCAAAATAGATTCTGCCTTTGACTCTATTTTCCTGGCATAGATGGATCAGCCTGGTATCTGTTTTTACACCTTTGTAATAATCACAATCTTTGTTAAAATGCTCATTCAGCTTCATTACGGCAACATCGTGAAGGTGTCCCATAAAAAGCCTGGAAGACTTAACCGGTTCTTTTGTGATGCTCAGGTAGCAAAGGCAATCATGATCGAGTTGTTCAGCAGTAAGTTTTTCAGAATTGAACGGATTCATGTTTATGCACCAGGTCCCTGTTGAGATAAGAACGAATTTACCTTTGCTGGCAGCAAAATATGGCGCAAGTGATGAAGAACTGTCATGGATTCCAATTCCGCAAAAAAGCTTTGTTCCGTTAATATTAACCTCATTAAGAGTAGCTACATCGACAGGCGGAGGGAACTCAAGACCCTCCTCCCCTGTCCAGATGTGATATTTCATGGCATCAAAATCCCATAATGCCGTATGGCATCCAATAGAGGTATGTTCTGAGTATATTTTCCGTGTGAGCAGGTAAGAAAGGTATTGAGGAAAATGAAGTATATGCTTAACCCTGGAAAAGATCTCCGGTTTCTTATGCTTGAGCCAGAGAGCCTGCATCCCTGAATTGAGCATACCGAGGGCCGGTGAGGCAGTCTGCCTGCAAAACTCATCCTGCCCTCCATGTCTTCTATAGACCCGTTCAGGGATATTTTCATCAATAGGCTTAAGGTAATTATATACAGGTGTAAGTCTCTTGCCTTCTTCGTCAAGATAAACAAGAGTAGCCCCGTAAGTTGCAAAATTTATTGCCACAAGCTCGAATATTTCAGAGGCAATAAGCTGCTTTACTGATGATAATATCCATTCTTCAATTTTCTCGATATCGTCACATTCAAAACCATCTTCATCGGTGACTTCCTGGAATTTTTCCTCACTCTCCGACACAATGTTAAGGTCAAAATCAAATAAAAGGATCTTTTTATTTGTTTTGCCAACATCAAAAACAGCAATAACTTTTTCTTTCATCTTTTCATTAAAACATTTCCTTCGTATTCCTGTATCTGCTCAATATAATCCTCTCCTACAGGCACATTATTGATAAGACAGAAATAATCCCAGACAGCCCCGTAAGGCTTGGTTTTCAAAAGCTCCATATATGCTAGTCGCTCAAAGCTTTTGCCCTCTTCTTCGAATTTGACAAGGGTCTTGAACGGCTCAAGCAAAGCAAAAAGGAACGCAAGCTGAACAGCTCTTGCACCTACAACATAGGCCCCGATCCTGTTGAGACTTGCATCAAAATAATCGAGTCCGATATTTACCCTGTTAAGGACTTTTGCCCTGATTATCTCCTGTGCAATAAGAGTGATCTCATCGTTGAATGTAACCACATGGTCGCTGTCCCATCTTACTCCACGTGTAAGATGCAGGAGAATCTCATCGACACTTTGAAGGCATGCTGATATTTTGTCACCAACCTGTTCGGTCGGGTGAAAATGGCCATTATCAAGCGTAATCATTGTGCCATGTTTGGCAGCATAGCCAAGATAAAAATCGTGAGATCCGACTGTCATTGATTCCAGTCCCATTCCAAAAAGCTTGCTTTCGACTGAGTCTTTGAGATATTTTTTGGGATATTTAACAGCGAAGATCTCATCGAGCGATTTTTTCAGGAGCGTACGAAAAGCATTCCTGTCGACAGGGGTATCCTTCGATCCGTCAGGTATCCAGATATTATGGACTGACGGTGTACCAAGCTGTTTACCAATTTCAGCGCTGATGGCCCTGCATCTCTTTGTATGCTCGACCCAGAATTTCCTGTATTTTTCATTCTTGCTGGACAATGTAAAACCATCTGCAGCATAAGGGTGAGAGAAGCATGTGCAATTGAAATCCATCCCGATCTTTCTTTTTTTCGCCCAGTTTATCCAACCCTGGAAATGCTTTACCTCAATCTTATCACGATCGACAAATTTACCTCCGAATTCACCATAAATGGCATGCAAATTGAGTCTCTGCTCTCCCGGAATAAGAGACATGACAACGTCGAGATCTTGTCTCATCTGTTCAATAGTCTTTGCCTTGCCAGGGAAATTTCCTGTGACCTGGATTCCTCCTCCTCCCAGTTCAGCTCCGGGTTTTTCAAACCCACCAACATCGTCCGTCTGCCAGCAATGAAGACTGATCCTGATCTTATTTAATTCTGTCAGTGTCTTTTCGGTATCGACACCAAGCGCAGCATATTGCCCCTTTGCAAGCTGATATGCTTTCTCTACCAATGCTTTTTTCATTCTTACAGTATTTTTAATATAATATTTACTGATTGTGGCAGGCCGTCAATCAGTTACCAGTCATTTCATATTTCGGTCTTTTCCTGTACCCCTCCTTAAATACGGGGTACATTTTCATCTTAAAGCCAAATCGGTTTGTCATATAATTATTTATTATCCAAGCTTTACAATGAAAGTGGACAGGATCAATACCACTATTCCTGTCATAAGAACTAAAATTGTTTTACGTTTTGCGCCCTTCCACTCATGAAGAAGTATGCCCCAGATATTGCTAATAGCAATGTTTAGCGCCATCAATATACTCCACCCGAAAACTGCCATGCTGGGAGGAAGCTTGCTCGAACCCATCCCAAAGAAATGGAACTGAAGGAACCAGAGTAGTCCGGCAAGGAAAGTTAAGAGGAGATTATTAAAAAGCACCTTTCCCGGAACTGTATAATAATCTTTATAGGTCTTGTTCTTTATATTCAGGAATGCGCAGTAAGCTAGATTTGTAATGAATCCGCCAAGCAGAATAAAAATAAGAGAGGGGTTTTTCTGGAATAAAGGAATAGTCCCATGGGCAAGCGCAACAGTCTCGATTGGTTTTCCCGACTCAAATCCGAAGTTGAAGCAGGCGCTCATAATACCGGCAAATATAGCAATGACAAGTCCTTTTTTCAATGCAAATTCCTTAACTGCTGCCCTTTTTTCCTCTTCACTCATCTCTGTGCTCTTGAGAGAACCGGCATAGCCTATTATTATAATTCCGGCAATTGTGATAGCCACTCCAATAACAGTAAGAACGCCACCGGTAGTTGCAAAAAGATTATTTCCAGCAATTATAGGAGGAAGCAGGGTTCCAAAGGCTGCACACAGACCAAGGGCAATGCTCTGTCCAAGCGCAACACCAAGATATCGAAGGCTCAACCCGAAAGTAAGGCCTCCGAATCCCCATAAGATGCCAAAGAAAATTGCCATCAGCTTTGCCGATGATGGGGAATCCCTGATAATAGGTATAAGCTCTCCATGAGGAACAAATATCAATGCAAAGAGCCATGGTATTATTATCCAGGCAAATAAGCCCTGGCTGATCCAGTATGACTCCCATGCCCATGATTTTACCTTTTTGAACGGAACATAAAAACTGGCAGCTCCAATGCTGCCCAGCGCAATTAAAACTATGCCCGCGATCGGATTCATCTTATTATTTTTTAAACGGAATCGCAATTTAGAAACTTTACTCAAGGATTTTATTTTATAACATACTTTTTTCTTATCACATTTTTTATAACCTTTCGTTTCATTAATAAAAACTATCTGACATGAAATCATTCAAGCTATCAGTCCTTTTAATGTTTATTTTTGGAAGCATTTATTCTCAGGACATTACAGTAAAAAATCTCACTGCTGAGCACAAGAAAGATCCCATTGGGATTGATATACTGACTCCCAGGCTGTCATGGAAAATTTACGGTACCGGGAATGACATCATGCAGACGTTTTATTCAATTAGAATTTCAACTGATCAGAAATTCTCATCAGGCAAAATGGTCTGGCAATCCGGAAAAACTAAGAGCGAAGAATCAATACTGGTGCCATATAACGGTCCTGCGCTTAAATCAGGGACCAGGTATTTCTGGCAGGTAATGNNGAATGGAAGGCAAAATGGATTGAAATGAAGGGCGATACCAACAGGTATTCGCCTTCACCTCACTTCCGGAAAGATTTTACCATCGGGAGAAACATTCAGAAAGCGGTCGCTTATGTTACCTCGCATGGGTTTTATGAATTGCATATAAATGGAAAGAAAGTCGGGGAGCAGGTTCTTACTCCGGGATGGACTTCCTATGGAAAGAGATTACAGTACCAGGTCTATGATGTAACCTCACAGGTGATAAAAGGCAACAATACCATTGGTGCCTTTCTTGGAGACGGATGGTATCGCGGCACTCTGGCTTGGGGAAATAATTGGGCTGTATACGGTAAAAGATTAGGTCTCTTCGTACAGCTGAAACTCACCTATACTGATGGAAGTGA
>PMIG01000170.1 GCA_003157055.1 Bacteroidales bacterium
AAGGCTATCATCAATGTTTTCGGTGAAAATGCCTATAAGCTTAATATTAGCTCAACCAAGTCAATGACAGGTCACCTTCTGGGGGCAGCAGGTGCCATCGAAGCTATTGCAGCCATCATGGCTGTTGTTCATGATATTGTTCCTCCTACTATAAATCTTAAAGTCCCCGATCCTGAAATTGACCAGAAGCTGAACCTTACTCTCGATAAACCTCAGAACAGGAGAGTGAATTATGCCATCAGCAACACCTTTGGCTTTGGCGGTCACAATGCTTCTATTGTTATCAAAAAAGCAGAGGATTAGTGTCGCTACTCCGGCAAAAACTAAATGGAACTTTTATTCTTGACCGACGGGTATTCAGATCCCGCCTGAAAAATATTTTCGGATTCACTCCCGGAAATCTCAAATTATATGAAATTGCTTTCATTCATCGCTCTGCGACATTAACGCTTCCTAATGGTAGAAAGGTTAATAATGAAAGGCTCGAATATCTTGGTGATGCTGTTCTGGATGCAATTCTTTCCGATTTTCTTTTTGAGAAGTTTCCTGAAGCGAATGAGGGCTTCATGNNATGGGTATCAATAAGATACTTGTAAGCAATATAAGTTCTTCAAACCCTACCAAAAATCTTTATGGAGATGCCCTGGAAGCATTGATTGGATCTTTGTTCCTCGATAAAGGATTCAGAAAGACTAAAAAACTATTTATCAAAAAAGTTCTGGACAGGTATCTCGATATCGATAAAATCATTGCTACCGACACCGACTACAAGAGCCTTGTTTTTGAATGGGTGCAAAAGAATAAGGCAAACCTGATATTTGAATATAATGAAGAATACGACTTTAATTGTAAAAAATCAATTTTTACCACCATACTGTCAATTGACAAAGAAGTGTACGGAACAGGACAGGGTGAATCAAAGAAGGAAGCAGAACAAGAAGCTTCCGGCCAGGCATGGATAAGGCTCAAAGATATTTCAGGCGATATTGTATAGTTTCTGCTATTTTTTTTTATCTTTATAAGTTAAGGTGTCGGATGCATGAAAAGCGGGGCAAAAATCAAACGGATACAGCTTAAGGATAATCAGACCAACGATCCTGATATCATTGGCATCGTTTCAACTGAACCAGATTATAAACTCTCGCTTGCCCTGAATCGTAAATTAAAGATTTCCCTCAAAAACGATTCTCCTATAGTAATCAGGGAAGAGCCAGGTGTTGAAGTGACTTTCAGCAGATTTTCTGACATTTCGGCAGTTCCTAATCCCGGCTATGATCTCACCTCAAATCGTTCAGGGAAAAATTTCCTGCTCAAAAAACTGAAAAACATTGATTTCATATTCCAGGTTCATAACCCTGGAGATGAGGATGACCTGAAGGCTATCGCTGCAACGCTGAAGAATATGGAGTGTATTACTGCAATATTCAGGATTGATACCGCAACTATCAAGGATAAGAACCTACAATACATAATCCAATAAAATATGGAAAAACTGTATTACAATTTATCGGAGGAGGAGTTTACAAAAGGACGTAAAATACTTATCTGGGTCTTTTTCTCTGCTTTTTTCGTTGGAGGACTATATGTTGCGTTGGTCGGTCCGCTTTTTGGAGTTTATAGTGTAAGACCCATCCTGTCACTCGCTCCTTTCGGAATCAGCCTGATTGTAGGGATAGTTGCCATGTATGCCACGATCAAAAGAAAGGACCTCTATTTCCTGATAGATAATGATAAAGTAGAATTCAGATATGGAATATTCAGACCTAAAAGATACTCATTCAGCTGGGGTGATATGAGGGAGATTGTAATGCCTCATAAAGAGAGGAAGATAAAGGTTATCTTTAAAGACGGGACTTCATATACTATTGATCTTATGTGGATTCAGAGGAAAAAATCCATCCTCATCAGAAAGCACTTTTTTCATATGGCCAGGCAGAAGGGCCTGAATGTGCTGAAGGTTGTCCAGCTTCCGCCTCACAGGAAAAGATAACAGGCTCTGTAAAATAAGAAGAGCCGCTCCAGAACAGAGCGGCTCATTTTTTGATAACCCTAAAACTAACCTAACCTATGAAAAAACCTCTATATCGTATATTTCAAATATCGTGCCAAATCCGATTCAAAGATATGTCATGTAAATGATCTAAAAAAATATTTATACTTAATTAACTGGAAATTAACAATATGTTAATGAAGTGTTAAGGCTTTTCATCATGACATCTGCTTCATTTATCTACAACTCCGGTTAATCAATCCGGTTGTTAAAGAAAGTTAAAGGATCAAATTATAATTTATATACATATACTATTGTATCTATATGAAAATAAGAACAATAGTATTACTTACGATCTTCTTTTTCCTGGCAATTCGGGGCTTTTCCTGATCCAGCTATATTGGATCAGGAACGAAATAGACATTACTGACCAGCAATTCCGGAAGTTCACTAATAAAATTCTCGAATCAGCAATACTGGATCTTGAAGAGAAACAACTTATTCACAGTATAGTTTAAGAAATAAATCATTCTCGCTAAGGATGACAATAATCCTGGAATTCTTCTTAAAAACTAGCTGACGGCAATGAGTATTTGATGCTGATTTGTTTCCTGACGGGATCAAAATTCTGAAAGAATTCAATGCTGCTAAATACAACATCTGCATTCTCGATATAATAATGCCAAAAATGGAAGGAAACTTTACCATTGGCAGTTATTTATTTGACCCGCTCAGGCAAATATTTTCAATAGGCTGGCAGTGGTGCATAAAGTATACAACCAAATAATCTGAACTTTTTGAGTTTCTTTGCCGTAATCCTAATAAAACACTGGAGCCAAATTCTGCATTAAAGGCAATCTGGATTGACGATAACTATTTCAATGCCAGGAGCATGGATGTCAACATTACCAGTCTAAGAAAATGCCTTGGGAAGACCCTTCAGTCAAAATTCTGAATATACATGGCAGAGAATATAAGCTATTATGCTGAAAAAAACCCTGGTCTTTTGTGAGACCAGGGTTAGAGGCTTAGGTTAGACTATAGGATTATTATATTTAATTGCTCTCCATATATCTTAAAGCGAATATAATTGTTTTTTATCAGTAACAATAATAAACAATAAAATATTAATAAAGACGCTGTTTTTATTTCCTTGAGGACTCAGTCAAATTTCAATACTGCAAGAAATGCTTGCTGAGGCACCTCTACGTTTCCTATCTGGCGCATTCTCTTTTTGCCTTTCTTTTGCTTCTCAAGGAGTTTCCTTTTTCTTGTTATATCTCCACCATAACATTTTGCAGTGACGTCTTTTCGTACAGCTTTAACGGTTTCGCGGGCAATGATCTTGGCCCCTATCGCAGCCTGAATAGCAATATCGAACTGTTGTCTCGGAATTAGTTCCTTTAGTTTCTCACACATTTTGCGGCCGAATTCATAAGCATGGCCCCTGTAGATAAGGGTTGAAAGAGCATCCACCATTTCCCCGTTCAAAAGGATGTCAAGCCTGACCAGGTCGGCTTTTTGGTATGCAGTGTAATAATAATCGAATGAAGCATACCCCTTGGAGATGCTTTTCAGCTTATCATAGAAATCAAAGACTATTTCAGACAATGGCATTTCAAAAGTAAGCTCAACCCTGTCCCTTGAAAGATAAACCTGGCTCTTCAGCACGCCTCTCTTGTCTATGCAGAGATTCATAATGGCTCCTACATAATCTGACAGGGTAATTACCTGGGCAATTATATAGGGTTCCTCAATACGCTCAATATGATTTATCGGAGGAAGTCCTGAAGGGTTGTGCACATCAATCACTTCGCCCTTTGTCGTATAAGCTTTGAATGATACGTTTGGCACCGTGGTTATAACATCCATGTTGAATTCCCTGTCGAGCCGTTCCTGGATGATTTCCATATGAAGCAAGCCTAAAAAACCGCACCTGAAACCAAAGCCCAGTGCTGCTGATGATTCAGGCACGAATGTCAGAGAAGCATCATTCAGCTGAAGCTTCTCGATTGAGTTCCTCAGATCTTCATATTCGTCAGCATCGACGGGATACATTCCTGCAAAGACCATTGGCTTTACCTCTTCAAAACCTGATATTGCTGTTTCACAAGGGTTTTTAACCTGAGTAATGGTATCTCCAACCCTCACTTCAGCAGAATTCTTTACCCCCGTTATTATATAACCGACATCCCCGGTGCCCATCACTTCACGCGGATCCTGCTTGAGTTTCAGAACACCTATTTCCTCGGCATTATATTCATGATCCGTGCTCATAAATTTTACTTTTTCTCCTTTCCTGATGGTGCCGTTTATGATTTTAAAATATGCTATTATACCGCGGAAAGAATTAAAAATTGAATCGAAGATAAGTGCCTGAAGCGGAGCTTCCGGGTCTCCTTTTGGAGGCGGGATCCTGTTTATAATTTCGTTTAATATTTGGTCGACTCCCATACCGGTCCTTGCACTTGCTTCAATAATATCATCCCGGTTACATCCTACAAGGTCAACTATCTGATCTTTAACTTCCTCGGGCATGGCATTGTTCATATCCATCTTGTTCAGAACCGGTATGATCGTAAGATTATGATCAATCGCCATGTAAAGATTTGAGATTGTCTGCGCCTGTATTCCCTGAGTAGCGTCAATTACAAGAAGCGCTCCCTCACATGCGGCAATTGATCTTGATACTTCATAAGAGAAGTCCACATGTCCTGGTGTGTCAATCAGGTTCAGAAAGTATTTTTTGCCTTCATGGATATATTCCATCTGTATTGCATGGCTCTTGATCGTTATTCCTCTTTCCCTTTCAAGATCCATATCATCAAGTATCTGGTCCTGATACTCCCTTTCCGTAATTGTATTAGTCTTTTCAAGAAGTCTGTCGGCCAGGGTACTTTTACCATGATCAATATGAGCTATTATACAGAAATTACGGATATTGTTCATCGAAAGAGCTTTCTTTAAATCAGGTGCAAATATATAAAATATGTAGGGACATGCCATGGCATGTCCCTACAGGTATAATTATTATTTTATTTAGATCCTACATCATTCCTGGCATGCCGCCACCCATTCCCTGTGGAGGACCTGCCGGAGCATCTTCTTTAACCTCAACAACAACAGCCTCTGTTGTAAGGAACATCCCCGCAACTGAAGCAGCATTTTCAAGAGCTACCCTTGCAACTTTGGCAGGATCAATTACTCCTGAAGTATAGAGTTTCTCATATGTATCGGACTGTGCATTGTACCCATAATCGCCTTTGCCAGCTTTAACATTCTGAGCGACAACGGCTCCCTCTTTCCCTGCATTAACTGCAATCTGGCGCAATGGTTCTTCAATTGCACGTTTTATAATTTCTATACCGGTTGTCTGATCTTCATTATCACCCTTTAATCCGTCAAGAGCGCTGATTGCACGAATATATGCGACACCACCACCAGGAACAATACCTTCCTCGATAGCGGCGCGAGTTGCATGCAGTGAATCATCAACGCGGTCTTTCTTCTCTTTCATTTCAACTTCGGATGCAGCTCCGATATAAAGAACTGCTACACCGCCTGCAAGTTTGGCAAGACGTTCCTGTAGTTTTTCCTTGTCATAATCAGAAGTTGTTGTTGTCATCTGCTGTCTGATCTGGGCAACGCGTGCTTTGATCATTTCTTTGTCGCCGGCACCGTTTACAATTGTTGTATTCTCTTTGTTTACAGTAACTTTCTCAGCTGTACCAAGCATGTCGAGGGTTGTGTTTTCAAGTTTCAGTCCTTTCTCTTCAGAAATCACTGTACCACCTGTTAGAATTGCTATATCTTCAAGCATCTCTTTTCTCCTGTCGCCAAATCCAGGAGCTTTAACGGCACATACTCTCAATGAACCACGTAAACGATTGACAACCAAAGTAGCAAGAGCCTCACCTTCAACATCTTCAGAAATAATTAAAAGTGGACGGCCTGTCTGAGCTGTAGCTTCAAGAACAGGTAACATATCTTTCATTGTAGAAACTTTCTTATCATAAATAAGAATATATGGATTCTCAAGATCAGCCTCCATCTTTTCAGCATTGGTTACAAAATATGCTGAAATATATCCGCGGTCGAACTGCATACCTTCAACAACCTCAACAGATGTGGTAGTTCCTTTTGATTCCTCAACGGTAATAACACCTTCTTTGTGAACTTTACCCATTGCCTCAGCAATAAGACGTCCTATTTCCTCATCATCGTTGGCAGATATTCTGGCAACCTGTTCAATTTTTTTCAAATCGTCACCGATTACTTTTGCCTGTGATTTAAGATGAGCTACAACTTTTTCGACAGCTTTGTCGATACCTCTTTT
>PMIG01000316.1 GCA_003157055.1 Bacteroidales bacterium
TCAGCTTTATGCCCTCGACCAGATCAGGTTTGAAAAGTCGCTTCCGGTTTATGGCCTGTTTGCTTATTCCGACTCAGGTATTGTAATAAATCTGACTTCTAAGGTAACACCTGACAAGACTCTTGACTGGACTGCCCCTGCTGGCAACTGGACTCTATACGCCCTGTTCGAGGGATGGCATGGCAAACAGGTCGAACGTGCCGGTCCCGGAGGAGAAGGAGATGTGATTGATCATTTCTCCGGACAGGCAATAAATGATTACCTGAAGCATTTTGATGAAGCATTCAAGGGATATGACTTGGAATATCTTCATGGCTATTTCAATGATTCCTACGAGGTCGATGATGCATCAGGACAATCGAACTGGACAGACAATATGTTTTATGAGTTTTACCTCCGGCGCGGTTATGATCTAAGGCAGAACCTGCCCGCCCTGTTTCAGAAAGATACTCCTGAAAAAAATGCAAGGGTACTCTCCGATTACAGGCAGACAATATCCGATCTGCTGGTTGAGAACTTTACAACTCACTGGACAAGCTGGGCTCACAGGCAGGGCAGAATGACACGCGACCAGGCACATGGTTCACCAGGAAATATTCTTGACCTGTACGCAGCTTCCGATATCCCCGAAACGGAAGGCTCGGAAATTACAAGATTTAAATTTGCATCCTCGGCATCAAATGTCACGGGGAAATATCTCACCTCTTGCGAAGCTGCTACATGGCTCGGTGAACACTTCACCTCAACTCTCGCTGATGTGAAAAAAGCAGTCGATCAGTTCTTCCTTGGAGGAGTAAATCATATATCGTACCATGGAACCTGCTTCTCGCCTCAGAATGAATCATGGCCGGGATTCCTATTCTATGCCGCTGTTGAACTGACACCGGTTAACCCGATCTGGGATGACTTTCGCGGACTTAATGATTACATTACCAGGGTTCAATCGTTTCTTCAGACAGGAAGGCCTGACAATCAAATACTTTTGTATTTCCCAATCTTTGACAGGTATGCAGATTACGGCCAGGGAATGCTTGAACATTTCGATGCGATCAGCCCTGCATTCAATGGTACATCCTTTAAAACCGGAGCAGATCTTATGCTGGCAAAGGGTTACTCCTTCGATTATATTTCTGACCTGCAGTTGAAAAATACTGAAACCGACCAGGGAGAATTGATGACAGAAGGAAATAATTATCAGACACTGGTATTGCCGGGGTGCAAATACATTCCTATCGAGACATTTACGCATATCCTGATGCTTGTAAATAAAGGTGCCAAAATAATCATCTATGGTGATATGCCGGAAAATATTGCAGGATGGGCCGATCTTGATGCAAAGAATGAAGTTTTCAACCAGCTGAAGAATGGAATAAATTTCTCACAGACAAATAATCCTGAAGTCGTCAGGTCTGCATATGGAAAAGGCAGCATACTGATGGGAAAAGACCTTGATCAGCTGTTAAGCTTTGCCGGAATAAAGAGGGAAACGATGGCTGATTCCAAAATCTGCTATATAAGACGCGAAACAAAAACTGGCTTCACCTATTTCATATACAACAGCAGCAACAAATCTTTTGACGGGTGGCTTCCCATTCAGGCAAAAGCATCTTCAGCAGCACTCTTCAACCCGATGACGGAGCAGTTCGGAACTGCAAAGATCCGTTCAGCTGCCGGTGGAGCAACAGAGATTTATGCAAGGCTCGTTGCCGGCGAATCTCTTATACTTTCAGCGTATAACAGTGAAATCTCAGGGAAATCATACAGCTTCTTTGATCCGCTTTCAGCTCCGGTTGAACTGGCCGGGAACTGGAAGGTAAATTTCCTTGAAGGAGGGCCTGTTTTACCTGCTTCCAAAGAGATTACGAAACTTAGTTCATGGACCTTATTCGGAGGTGATGATGTAAAAAATTTCTCTGGCACGACATCATATACAATTACTTTCAAAAAACCAAAAGGTAAAGCGGATGCCTGGCTGCTTGATATTGGTAAAGTGAATGAGAGCGCCAGAATAATGCTAAATGGAAAAGAAATTGCTGTTCTTATAGGTCCCGCGTTCAAAGTAATTATCGATAGCAAACAGATAAAATCGAGCAATATTCTTGAGGTCAGGGTTTCAAACCTGATGGCAAACCGCATTTCATATATGGACAGAAATAATATCGAATGGAAGAAATTCTATAACGTCAATTTCAGTGCGATGATGCCACAGAATACAAAGAACAGGATCTTTGATGCCTCAACCTGGCAACCAAAGGATTCAGGGCTTCTGGGACCGGTTACGATTACAGCTATGAAGATTGCGAAGTAAGATGTTAGCCGTATAACTATTTTCTCTTCCAGTTAACCCGGTTGTTTTTTGGTGCAAAGGACCGGGGACGGTTATGATTCTGATGCTGCTGCTTTGGTGCTTTTACAGGATGATTATCAAGCAAAGGGTAAGGATGATTCGCAATGACTTGTATCTTTTTCGTGGTAAGCTTCTCAATATCCTTAAGATATGCCATTTCATCTGCATCACAGAAAGAAATAGCCGTTCCGTCTGCTCCTGCTCTTCCAGTTCTGCCGATACGATGGACATATGTCTCTGAGATATTTGGTATCTCATAATTAATAACATACTCAAGATCATCAACATCAATACCGCGGGCAGCAATATCGGTTGCCACCAGAACACGCGTTTTCTGTGCCTTAAAGTTTGAAAGGGCCCGCTGACGGGTGTTCTGAGTTTTATTGCCATGAATGGATTCAGCAACTATATTCTTCTTCCTGAGCACCTTTACTACCTTATCTGCACCATATTTTGTACGGGTGAATACAAGGGCTGTTTTAATCTTTTCATCCTTAAGTAATTCGAGAAGAAGAGCGCTTTTATTCACCTTATCAGTAAAATAAACATATTGATTTACTATATCGACTGTAGATGCTGATGGAGTAACTTCCACTTTGACTGGCTTATACACAATCGATCCAGCCAGTTTAACAATTGCAGGAGGCATTGTTGCAGAGAAAAAAAGTGATTGCCTTTTTTGGGGCAGAGCTGCAATAATTCTTTTTACATCGTGTATGAACCCCATGTCAAGCATCCTGTCGGCTTCGTCGAGAACAAATATTTCAATATTTTTCAGCGATATATATCCCTGGTTCATAAGATCGAGCAACCTGCCCGGTGTTGCGACAAGTATATCCACTCCGTTCTGTAAAGCAGCAACCTGCGGATTCTGAGGGACACCTCCGAAAACGACAGTGCATGTGAGAGACGTATGCCGGCCGTAAGCATTAAAACTCTCCTCTATCTGGATTGCCAGTTCCCTTGTAGGGGTCACAATAAGACTTCTGATTTTTTTCTTTCTGTCGAAGGC
>PMIG01000155.1 GCA_003157055.1 Bacteroidales bacterium
TTATGATGATGGTTATGGAATTTCAGTTCCCAAAAAATACCAGACAACAAAGGGGAGCATTTCAGATGTACTTAAGGGATTTGAAAGTGAACCCGGCCACCCGGGAATAATGATATTCAAAGGGAAAGGATGGGATTACCCGGGGTTGTTAAAGCTTTACGAGGAGGGCATAGAGATATGCAGGAGAGATCATATTCCGGTCCTTTTCCATATTGAAGAAGTAACCCAGCCCCTTGGCCATTCGACTTCTGGTTCACATGAGCGATACAAAAGTGAAGAGAGACTGAAATGGGAAGGAGAATTTGATCCGATAAAGAAAATGAAGGATTGGATCATTGAAACTAAGATTGCCTCTGCAGAAGAACTTGATAAGATTGCAGCCGGGGCTGAAGAAGAAGCAAAAGAATCAAGGAAGAAAGGTTGGGAAATGTTCCAGGCGCCAATGAGGATCGAACGGGATGCCCTGGTAAAAATCATCAGCGATCGTTCATGCAAATGCCATGAAGAATCAAAAGAGGCCTCTGTCGATAATATTACTGAAGACCTGGTAAAGGTCATATCACCTATCAGGAAGGATAACTTTATGGCTGCCAGAAAAATACTGAGGAATGTTTGCGAATCATGCATTAAGCCAGACAATCTTAAGGAGGAGTTGCACGGTTGGCTGAAGCGCAACTATGCTGATGCGTCCCTTAGCTATGATTCTTTCCTGTATAATGAAACTCCATCATCTGTGATGAATGTTAAACCGGTGTCTGTGATCTATTCAGATAATCCTCCTGAAGTACCCGGCCGACAAATATTAAGAGACAATTTTGAAAAGCTATTTACTAAATATCCGCTTTTGGTGACATTCGGCGAGGACACCGGCAAGATTGGCGGTGTAAATCAGTCATTGGAAGGTTTGCAAAAGGAATTTGGCGAATTGCGCGTCACTGATACCGGCATAAGGGAAGCAACGATACTCGGACAGGGCATTGGTCTTGCCCTCAGGGGTATGAGGCCAATTGCTGAAATACAGTATCTCGATTACCTTATGTATTGTCTTCAGATCTTAAGCGATGACCTGGCAACTACTCATTACAGGACTGCCGGAAGGATGGTTGCACCGCTTATAATTTCAACCCGCGGACATCGGCTTGAAGGAATCTGGCACTCCGGTTCACCGATGAGTATGCTTATCAATTCAGTAAGAGGTGTCTATGTTTGTACTCCCCGAGATATGACCAGAGCAGCAGGATTTTACAATATGCTGCTCGAAGGAAATGATCCTGCGATTGTAATCGAACCCCTTAACGGATACAGGCTTAAAGAGAAGATGCCAGAAAATATCGGCGAATACAGACTGGAGCTTGGCGTACCTGAAATACTTAATGTCGGGTCTGATCTTACTCTTGTCACATATGGATCTACTGTCAGGATTGCTGATGAGGCAGTAAGACAGCTTTCCGTACATGATATCTCAGTTGAACTTATTGATGTTCAGACCCTTGTTCCGTTTGACAAAAGAGGTATTATACTTGATTCACTGAGGAAGACAAGCAGGATTTTATTTCTCGATGAGGATGTTCCTGGAGGAACTACGGCCTTTATGATGCAGGAAATCCTTGAAAAACAGGGAGGATGGCAATATCTCGACTCTCCTCCCAGAACGCTTACCGGCAAGGAACACCGGCCAGCCTATACCACTGATGGAGATTATTTCTCAAAGCCTAGCGCCGAAGATATTTTCGATGCTGTTTATTCCATGATGAAGGAAGCTGAACCGGCAAAATATTGATATTAGAGCATGTACAGGTATAGGAGAACGGGCTGCAGAATATTAATCTCTTATACCAATAATTTTCAGTAATTCTGTTGCAGCCTCTTTTGGTCCGCTGGTTTCATAACCCGGTATTCCAAGCCTTGTCCTCATCTGACCCACATAGATATTCTTCCTGAAGAAGGAATCAAAGAATTTTCTGGCAATTTTTTCATGAACAGCCCTGTATTCCGGGGGACCGAATATGTTTGCAAAATAGGAATGAACAAGCCCGCTTGAAGTAGTTGTACCTTTGCTCATTACTGCTCCGCTGCGGAAAATGTTAAGAGCTGTCTCGGGCGAATCGAATTTTTCAATCACGGGGTGATCGTTATCAATTTCCTCATAGTTGTTTGCATAAAGGATGAAATCTATCTTGTGACCTTTAATAATATTTTCAAATGTCGTAACAGGGAACACAATACGGGCATTGACCTGGCTTGGATTCATAATTATTGACCTGTCAAGATGCCCGTAGGCATATCCGGGCTGAAGGTCGTCAAGGCGAAGGAAAGCTCCTATTTCGGTTCCATAACCGATTGGGTTCCCTTCAGCGTCAAGATCAATGGAACCCATGTCGTCTGCAATAATGGTCAGCTCACGGATATATTTATCTCCAAGGACTCTGAATGCCTCGAGAGTCTCCGACTTTCCGGCCCCTGTATCGCCCATCATCAGTATGTTCGCCTCTTTTTTGTCCTGGAGCAGGATTTTTATCATTGCCCCATGAAAAGGCATTCTGCCTTCCTTCATCATGATTGAGTTATGAAGTGTAAGGATCATTTTCTTAAGATATCCAAAGTAACCGAATTCAGGTCTGTTTGGAATAGCACCCACGAACATGCCTGTGGCTTCATCTTCAAAAAAAACAGTAGGATATTTTGAAAGGCTGTCAAGAACATTCCCGGGCACTCCGTATATGAATACCGCGTCGGGATTTTTTTCAAGGTCTTCATCTTCAGCCAGCTGGAAAAGGTTACAGAGCGAAAAGCCGAGCTCAAAGAATTCAATATGGAAATAGACCATAATAAGCAATTTGCCTACACGCGCCGGAAAGCAGATCCATTCATCTGAGCAAATCTCTACAAGATCAAGAGGATTCTGCTGGATTTTCTTGAACTGCCCTGTGCGTTTATTCATGGGCTGCTGGATTACCAGAGGTGGGTATATAAGCATCTGCCTGATAACCTGGACACAATTAAGCTTCCTGTATTTTTCGGAAGTATAACCGATCTCCTTGGGCAATGAAATAACAGCCATTTCAGCTCCTGCAGGAACCTGCCGGTAAACACTGGGGTGGCTTCCTGTAATATTCTCCTGGATATGCCTGTAAACTGTCCTGATCAGGTGAGTGAGATGTTCAATTGTCTCATTGAATGTTCTATACGGCCGCTTGTCCAGACGGTCACCCTCAGAATCGTTGATTATGAAACGATCAAAATGCCTCCAGTAATCATAGAGATTCTCGACAAAGCTGTTGAGCATCTGAAGGTTCTTCAGAAAAGGTTCCGACCGGTCAAAAATATGAGGTACTACATTGTTCTCATATTTGACAAGCAGGGTCAGTGTTTTAACGAGGTCATTCACTGAGTTTTTGTCTGATAATCCTCCGGGAAAAATCTCTGTCAGAGGAGACTTTTTGCTTTGCAAATGGTCGAGATAATGGTCCAGTACCATCCTGAACTTTTCGCTGGCCAGCAATTCTTCCGGTGTCTCGCACATTCTTTCACGGTTGTTGAGAACAACCTTATTGCCGATAATTCTTAGAATACTTTTTTGCATTTTTTAATTAACAATCCGGGCTAAAAATATGACAATAATCAATTGAATACTTGAATCTGATTGATTATTTATAGATATTCATAAAATATTTTATCAAATATCATTGCATTGAACATATTTGGCACTCTTATTGTTAAAAATATGTAAATTGGTACTACATCTAATCATCATGCAGACTGAGTTGAATCTGTTCACAATATTGCCTGAAGACAAGATACCTGAGAAAGGTAAGATACTTATTTCTGAACCCTTTCTTCCGGATACTTTCTTTAACCGGACCATAGTCTATCTTGCTGATCATACCAGTGAGGGTTCAATTGGTTTCATTCTTAACAAGAAGCTTGAGATAAAGGTTTGTGATGCCGTATCGGGTTTTGATAAATGGAGAGAATACCTCTGCATGGGAGGACCTGTTGCTCCGGATACTCTTCATTATCTGCATATCCTGGGTAACATAATCCCCAAAAGTGTTAGGGTAAGTGAAAATATCTTCTGGGGAGGGGATATTGATGTCATCAGGAAGTTGATCCGCAACGGGAAGATTTCAGAATCGCAGATCAGGTTCTTCCTTGGTTATTCAGGGTGGTCAGCAGGTCAGCTTGAACGCGAGCTGATGGAAAACTCCTGGGTGATAGCAAAAGTAAAACCTGATATCATACTTGATACCCAGTCAGGCAACAGCTGGAAGAAAGTTGTAAGAAGCCTCAATAACAAGTATCGTATGTGGGCAGATTTCCCCGAATCGCCTGATATGAATTAGAGATGCAGAATTTTGAATAGCAGCTCTTTGAGCAGGTCTCCCGGTTCGCTGCTC
>PMIG01000265.1 GCA_003157055.1 Bacteroidales bacterium
AAGGTATAATGGTTCTGCCTTTGAATAATCACCAAGGTCATCATAAAACTCCGCAAGATTATTTAGTGAGTAGGCATAGTAAGGATGTTCCTGGCCATAAACTTTTTTTCTGATATTCAGGGCTTCCAGATAAAATGATTCCGCCTTTGTATGATTGCCTAAATAATAATATAATTCTCCAAGGTCATTTAAAGTGATTGCATAATCAGGATGTTCGGGTCCAAGGACTTTTTTCCTGATATTCAGGGCTTCAATGTATAATGGCTCTGCTTTTGAGTAATTTCCCATATTCACGTATAATTCTGCCAGTTCATTTAATGAAGTCGCATAATCCGGATTTTCCTGTCCCAGAACATTTCTTCTTATATCAAGTGCTTCAAGGTATAATGGTTCTGCCTTTGAATAATCACCGAGGGCCTTAAGAACCATGGCATTTTTGTTAAGGGCTGTCGCATATTCAGCACTTTCCCCCCCGGATTCTTTCTTTGCCTGGCTAACAGCTTGTTCTGAAAACTCAAGAGCCTTAGAGTAATTCCTTTTGATGTAGTAGTTTTCGGCTGCTTGATAAAGCTCATGCCAGGATTGCCCTATAATTGGGACCGAAGTAAAGAACCAGATGGCAAAAAGTAAGTTAAATTTCTTCATTTTATTTTAAACGAGTGCGTTCCCCTAAATTACTAATAAATCTTTATCAGGCTTTTGCTGTTCAGGATCAAAATCCTTATCAGGCAGATGTCATTTGAAAGACCCAGAATCATTATTAAATTCATTTATTTCACCAGTCCAAAAGGCTATTCCAATGTCATTTTTTGAATATCGATCTTGATATTAATTTGACTTAAAATTAAATATTATTGTAATCCTGATCAAATTAAATAATTTGTAAATTCCTTTCCCGGAAATCAATGATATCAATTCTGACTTCTGCAATGCCTTTAATTAAATTTACTATATGTTAATAAAGGTTACAGTATATATTTTAAATATATAACATTTAGTATTTTCCCCCGGACACATGGTTTCAGAAATGGCTCTTGATTTCTAAAAACAGTTTCTTGTTAAATGCAGAAAGTGTGTCAGAATCCAAAAAATCAAAAATTTTAGATATATCTCGTATTAACTCAGGTTTAGATAATTCAGAAGAGTGCTCTACAAAGCGAAAGTCTTGCATCCCCACTTGCATGGAACAGGCTCTCCACTGGAACAAAATAGAGATTGTATGTCTTCAGACCAATTTGCACCGTTTAATGTCATAGATTAAGGTGTGATTGTATAAAGGTATTTCAAAAATTTTCATAATCCAATTCGAGTTTTCTAACGATATAGTTTTTACGTCTTTCCTCCAATGTTTTCTCTTTGATTTTGCTCCTTTCTTTAAGTATTTTTTTGTCACGCCCGAAGTAAACATCTGCAGGAGTCAGATTCCGGAGCGACTCATGATATCTTTCATAATTATAGTATTTTACGAACTCAGCTATAGCCTTGATAAGATCATCCGGAGAGTAATAATTATCCAGTTTGACAACATTTTTCATAGTCCGGTGATATCTCTCGATCTTTCCCTGGGTCTGTGGATGCATTGGTTTACCGTTTATTGGTTTGATTCCTTTTCCATAAAGGAAGCCTTTGATTTCTCCCGACAGATAGCATTTACCATTGTCCGAGAGTAGCTTTGGTGCATTCTCTTTAGAAAGGCCTGTAAATTGGAGTGCTTTCTCCACCGAGGGTATTACGTCCTTTGAGGTCATTTGAGAACGGAGATCCCAGGCAATAATGAACCGAGAGTAATCATCAATTATAGTAGAGAGGTAATACCAGCCCCAACCGATTATTTTAAAGTATGTGAAATCGGTCTGCCACATCTCATTGATACGTCTTGTTTTGGTCTCAAACTCATTTGCTGCACTCATTACAATATGCGCCGGAGAGGTTATCAGTCCTGCCCTTTTGAGGATACGGTAAACACTGCTTTCGGATATATACCATTTGTGATTATCAATGATATGAAAGGCCAGTTCGCGTGAAGAAAGCTCTTCATGCTCCAATGCTTCTTCAACTACTTCCGTCTGTTGCCGGTGAGGTATCTTATTCCAGGTCTGATGACGCCCTTTGGCTTTTGGGGACAGGCCGTCATACCCGCCCTCAAGATACCGCTTGTACCAGTTGTAGAAGGTACGCTTATAAATTCCCAGCTCCTTCAATGTGCGATTAGCACTTAAGTCAGATCCATCTACAAGAAGTATAATCTCATGTTTTTCATTTTGAGTAAACCGCATATACTTCTTGCTTTTTACAACTGCCCGGACTCTAACCCAGTCAAGGTTTTTTTTAATTCCTTGTTTTCAACATACAGTTCTCCAACCTCTCTTTTGAGCAAGTCATTCATCTTCCTCAGATCTGTAACTTCATCACGGGTCGCTTCACGCAAGGTGTCGCCGCTGAGCCTTCGTTTTCCTGCTTCGATGAACTCCTTGCTCCACTTGAAGTAATTGTTTGCATGAATGGCATGCTTACGGCAAATCGCTGCTATGGTATCTTCTCCACGCATGGCTTCCAATACAATCTTGATTTTCTCTTCTGCGGTAAATGTCCGGCGGGTTCGTCTTTTGATCTCTTTTACTACC
>PMIG01000052.1:0-1739 GCA_003157055.1 Bacteroidales bacterium
TGCATAAGGCTGGTCGGTCTCATCCACAGTTGAGAAGAACGAGAGATCCTGGGGGCCGGATTTAAGCTTTTGCGCAGAAGCAGTGCCTGAATTCAGAGCAAGAAGGGTTATTGCCAGAAAGGCAAAGCAGACCAAATCTTTTATCTTTTTCATATTGTAAATATATTAATGCATTTCAATCATTTCAAGGCACATACGGCTATTGTGGTATGGACATTTCCAGAAGCCGGCCTTATCGCCGTTTCTGTTCACTTCCCCGTTTGCTGATATTGAGTTGAACCATTCACCATTCCGGCGGTCGACCATATTTTTATCTATATACTCCCAGCATTTCAGGGCTTTCGTCAGATATGTACTGTCTCCTGTCATCTTATATGCATTTACAAATGCCGTTACCGCTTCTGCCTGCGGCCACCAGTCGCGATTTGTATTGGCATGACCTGTGACAAGATCTTTTTCATAAATAAGGCTTCCGTCAGGCTGAAGTCCTTCTTCGGCAGCCCTTACTATTGGTATGACCAACCTGTTCACATCAGCTTTAAGCTTCTTATCACCCAGAACTTCTGCAGACTCATTGATCAGCCACGAAGCTTCAATGTCATGGCCATAAGAATTCAAGGTTGAAGTGCTTTCCCATTTTATGTTCATAAAGACCACCAGGTGACCGGTTTTCGGATCGATGATTTTCTGAGTAAAAAGCTTAATAAGGTTTCTCAAGCTGCCGGCGACAGTCTTATCAGGCCAGGCACGGTAAAGGTTCGTATAGGCTTCCAGCAGGTGAAGGTGAGTATTCATGGTTTTCTGATCATTCTTATCTTTCTCGCCAATCAGAAGATCATCAGTCTTTTTCCAGTCGCAGCTGTAAACCTCGAAATATCCGTTGTTCACCGGGTCAAAACAAAACTTCTCAACATATTGAAAGATCTTTTTTGCTTCATCAAGCGCCTTTGAATCGCCCGAAGCCATGTAATATTCGGACAAAGCATATATAAAAAATGCCTGAGTATAGGTCTGTTTCCTGGAATCTGCAGGCTTGCCGGCTGCAGTGACGCTTAGGAAAGCACCGCCATATTTTTTATCGAGGAATTTATCCATTATATATTCAAAGGCATGGGTGGCAACCTTAAGGTATGAACTGTCTTTAATCGCCCTGAATGCTGCTGAAAAGGTCCAGAGAATCCGGGCATTCAGAATTCCTCCCCTGTCAGCATCGGGGTACAGTTTGTCATACCCGTCAATGCGCCCATAAAAGCCGCCATTCTGCATATCGATCATTTTATTGCTCCAGAATGGCAATATATTATCAACCAGGTTTTCTCTTACCTGAGATTGAAGCTTTACCAGGGCGGCATGATTATCCTGCCCTTGAATACTAATATTTGAAAGCATCATTGCAATAATTAATACGTAATTTTTCACTGAAACGAATATCAAAATTAATAAATGAATATCAGTAATAAATTATTCCCTTCATTTCAATCAGTTATTTACCCCCTTTCCCGTTTCCCCCAAGGGGGAAAAGCTTATAAACTCCTTCCCCCCTGAGGGAAGGCTGGGATGGGGGTAATAGATTCATAAAATCTTAATCATATTTAAAATATGCTTAACTATTTTTTACTGATCAAGGTTGTAAAGGATGCAGGCAGAAGATTCACCTGCAAAGTACCATTCACAGCCGTTACCTCGCCGGTCTTTTCCATACCTTTAGTCTCATTTGTAACAAAAACCTCAAAGACGGA
>PMIG01000052.1:1756-2694 GCA_003157055.1 Bacteroidales bacterium
TTCCAGAACCTGCTTGTTGGCCGAAGCGGCCCGGCAGTTCCGAAGATACCGTCACCGGTCATGACTGAATAATCGGAAGTAAGCTGCCACTGCAATATCGAGAGAGGCTGACTAACCGAGCATATTCTTACATAGAGATTTATTTCGTACATCGCGAAAGCCTGCTCATTGAATATTTCGGGATAGTTCCAGGCAGCAGCATCGGTGCTTCCCTCTGCTACGATCAGCGGCAGATTCATTTTCCTTGCAGCCCCTGCCCATTTTTTAAGCGTTTCATTATCGCAGCCCCTCCATGAATGGAACGAAACTGCGCCTATGTACTTATGAGTTTCAGGATCATTCATTGCGGGCAGGATAAAATCAAAAGTGGTTGCGTCGGAATTATCTCCAAGAAGCATTTTGGTGACAATGCCTCTTGATGCAAGGTAAGCTCCCATTCCTTTAATAAAGTCGGCATGCTCTCTGCCGGTATGACGAATGTTTATTCCCAGGTCAGATTCATTGAAGGAAAACAATGCGGGTTCAACACCGTAAGCCTGTTTCAGGTAAGCCAGGTAATCGCCTATTGATTTATATATCTTCTCTGTTTTTTCAGGTTTTAACGGGTATCCGAATATTCCCCTGTTGCGGTTGCGGTACGCGTCGTCCTGGGTTCCGATTATAGCCCAGTCAGGTGCAGACCAGTCGCTGATGATCATCGGGATGCCCATCTTTGCAAGCTTCTGAGCAATCTCCATTGATTCCTTCACATGTTTATCCAGCTTGCCGTTAAGGGCGGCTTCTATTGGATTCGCATCTTCATCGGGCTGCCAAAGCTGCCAGGGCATTTCTACCCTTCCCCATGCAACGCGCATGTTACCGAGGCAATATTGAATAACCTTCGGATCGGAAGAAGGATTCTGCAGTCTGAAATTGCCTCCAAAACCTGCGAACCTGTT
>PMIG01000253.1:0-2326 GCA_003157055.1 Bacteroidales bacterium
AAAAGATTCATATCTTTACAACCGTTTTATGGTAAATTTGTTTTACAAAGATCATGCAATTTTTCAATGATCTTCAATAGTTTACAATGATTTAACAACAATTTAACACTGATGAATATTACATTTAACAAATACCAGGGNNACCTTTTAACAAATATCATGGAACCGGTAATGATTTCATTATCATAGACAACCGAAATGGTATGATTAATCCCGGCGATGAAAATATTATTAACAAACTATGCGACCGGCGTTTTGGCATTGGCGCCGACGGGTTGATACTTGTTTCGGATTCAAGTAATGGTGATTATGAAATGAAATACTTCAATTCCAACGGTAAGCCTGGCTCAATGTGCGGAAACGGAGGACGGTGCGTGGCCCATTTTACAAAGAAATCAGCCATTGCCGGCAATAAGCAAAAATTTCTGGCCTTTGACGGGATCCATGAAGCCACTGTTGATAATGATATTGTCCATATCCAGATGGCTGATGTCAATAACTATAAGATCATCAATGGCAGCTATTTTCTAAATACCGGTTCTCCGCATTATGTTGTTTTCACAGAAGGTGTCGAAAAAATGGACGTCTTCAATGAAGGAAAGAAACTCAGATGGGCTCCCGAATTCGCTCCGGGCGGGACAAATGTAAATTTTGTAGAGATTATCAATGATACACTGCATCTCAGAACATTTGAAAGAGGTGTTGAAGACGAAACTCTTGCATGCGGAACCGGAATTACCGCATCTGCCATCGCTTCAGTACTGAGCGGACGATTTGTCAGTGCCCCTGTCAAAGTAAAAGCCAGAGGTGGAAACCTTAAGGTCGAATTTGATTTAAAGGATGGAAAAGTGACCAATATCTGGCTCACCGGTCCGGCAACTTTTGTTTTTGAAGGGATTATATCAGTGTAATGTAAAAATTATGAAGAACTTACACAGAGTGACACAGAGNNCGAACTGATTGCTGTCACAAAGCGGTTGGGAATGCCAGGATTTGCTGCCAGGCAGGTTGCCGACTGGTTATATAGAAAGGAGATCTCATCAATAGAAGAGATGACCAATCTATCAAAAAAAATGAGGGAGATACTATCGATCGATTACGAGGTAGGCCTTTCTGCTCCGATTAATTCTGCTGAAAGCTCTGATGGTACAAAAAAATATCTCTATAATGTCCTGAATGATAAATATATAGAAACAGCATACATCCCTGATGAAGACCGTGCCACAATTTGTGTTTCTTCCCAGGCCGGATGCAAGATGGGTTGTATCTTTTGCATGACCGGTAAACAGGGCTTCCAGGGAAACCTAACCTCAAATGAAATACTCAACCAGTTCAGAAGCCTTCCTGAGTTCCGGAATCTTACAAATATGGTCTTCATGGGAATGGGTGAGCCGCTTGATAACATAAATGAATTGCTTAAAAGCCTTGAAATACTGACAAGCGACTGGGGTTATGGATGGAGTCCGACAAGAATCACAGTCAGCACGGTAGGGCTGAAAAACAGCATAAGCGAGTTCCTGGAAAGAAGCAGGTGCCATCTTGCCATAAGCCTTCATTCACCTTTTGACGACGAGAGAAGAAAGCTTATGCCCATACAGAGAACAAACTCGGTTAAGGATATTCTGGATATCATCAGAAACTTCGATTTCAACGGCCAGACACAGAGGAGAGTATCATTCGAATATATTCTCTTTAAGGGAATGAATGATACGCCGCGACACATAAAAGAGCTTGCAAGGATACTTAACGGCATCAAATGCAGGATCAACATTATACGGTTTCACCATATTCCAGGATCTGAATTCACCAGCCCCGGTATGAGGGAGACCATAGAATTCAAGGAGGCTCTGAACGCCAGGGGGATCCTCACAACTATAAGGTCATCACGGGGAGAGGATATTCAGGCAGCATGCGGATTACTGTCCACCCTCGAACAAAATAAAGGGAAACAGTCATGAGCAGAAAGGCGTTCTCTTTACTGTTTCTTTTTATCCCCCTGATTTCATTATCACAGGAGAAATCATTCAAGCTGTTCCTTGCTGATTCTGCAATGGAACATGCTTCAGTATCCTTCTGCATCATCGATGCCGACAGCGGGAAATCAGTTTTTGAATACAATCCGGATAAAAGCCTGATTCCGGCCTCAATCCTTAAACTTGTCACATCATCTGCTGCTCTTGAGATGCTTGGACCTGATCATACTTTCAAAACATCGGTCGGATATACCGGTTCTTTGATAAGGCGATCCGGAAAACTTATTGGTGATATTATCATAAAAGGAGGCGGGGATCCTGCACTGGGATCAGACAGGTTTGACAATTATTAT
>PMIG01000253.1:2349-4498 GCA_003157055.1 Bacteroidales bacterium
CCGGTAACTATTACGGTGCAGGAGCCTATGGCCTCTCTGTTTTTGACAACACATATAAAATACATTTCAGGACATCACCCGACAGCCTGAAGCAGTTAATAACCGGCATTACGCCTGAAGAGTGCAGATTTGAATTCACAAACTTTCTGGTCGCAGCAGGAACAGCCGACAAAGGATATATTTTTGCCGCGCCTTATAGTACAAACGGCTGGCTCGCCGGGTCAATACCTGTTTCTCCCGATGACTATGTTCTTAAAGCATCAATTACCGATCCGCCGCTTATTATGGCAAAGATGATAGATCAGAAGCTAAGATCCTCGGATATTTTTATTACCGGTAAGCCAACCACAACCAGATTAATGCAATCTCCGATTATCGGCGCATTTAATCCAATTGCCGATATAATATCTCCTCCTTTGAAGGATATCGTAGATACGCTGAATCATGAAAGCGTTAACCTGTATGCCGAACACCTTGCAAAGGAGATGGGAAAGATTTTCAGGAATACCAGCTCTNNCGGTGTTGATGTTATAAAAGAATTTCTTTCAAAAACAGGGATCAATATTGAAGGAATGTTTATTGAGGACGGCAGCGGCCTCTCCCCTCTTGATGCGGTAAACTCAAAAGCAATGACCGGGCTTCTTCTTTATATGAAAAATAAGGGGAAGTATTTCAGTGAGTTTTATTCATCACTCCCGGAAGCCGGGAAAGAGGGAACTCTTAAGAATCATTTCTCTGATCCTCTGTTCGAGGGAAGAATGAGGGCAAAAAGCGGATCAATGACAAGGGTCAGGAGCTATGCTGGCTATCTTACTGCTTTATCTGGTAAGAAATTTATATTCTGCATTATAGTTAATAATTTTTTCGGGCCATACCAGGAGATAATTTCCCATATCGAGGAAACATTGAAAGAGACAATACAATCTAATTGATTTTCTATGAATAATAAAGTTGCGGTAAGAAAATGCAGTGAATATGACCTCGATGAGGTATATCATCAGATTTCGGATATCTGGCAGATATGTGAAGGCCCTGATGTTTCAGGAAAAAGTGTTCTGGTAAAACCTAATATCCTAATTGACAGTGACCCGTCAAATGCAATCTGCACTCATCCGGTTGTCGTAGAGGCTGCAATCAAATTTCTCCAGTCAAAGGGCGCTATTGTACTTGTTGGTGATTCTCCGGGTGCAATGGCAAGAGGGTATAAGGGCGAAAAATCAGGTATCTTCCAGGCATGCCAGAAAGCCGGTGCTGAATGGGTTGATTTTGCTAAAGAACCCGCTGAAATAAACCTAAGGAAAGGAAAGATAAAGATCGCCTCGGTTATAAATAAAGTTGATCTCATAGTCTCGCTTCCAAAATTTAAAAATCACGGACTTGTATTTTTCACCGGGGCAATAAAAAATACCCTCGGACTGGTGCCTGGTTTCACAAAAGCAAAGCAACATGCTTTGCATAGCGACAGGATTTCTTTTTCCGAACTTCTTGTTGACCTCAATGAAGCAGTCATGCCTCAGTTTTTTATTATGGATGGAATTGTAGGAATGGAAGGGCCCGGACCAGGACAAGGGACACCTGTAAACATAGGTATTCTGTTAGGATCTTCCAACCCTCTCGCTCTCGATATCGTTGCCAGCAAAATTGCCGGTTATAATCCAAACGACATTCCCACCAACTCTGTAGCCCTCAGCAGAGGATTATGGATGAAGAGTGCCGGTGAAATAATTTTTGACGGGCCGGAACTGGAATCATTAATAAAAAATGATTTCAAAAAAATACCTCTTGACGGAAGCAAGAATATAGTTGTCAGATTCCTTAAAAACAGGATTCATTTTCTGAAGAAGATGGAGAGAAGGCCCGTTTTTATCCACGAAAACTGTACTGGATGCCTGGATTGTATCAAAATATGTCCTGCAAATGCTATTACCATGCATCCAAAGAAGGATAACTACATAGTCCTTACTGATTCAAAATGCATAAGGTGCTTCTGTTGCAGCGAGGTGTGCCAGAGCAAAGCAGTTGAAATCCGGAGAAAGTTCTTCGGTGCCTGAGTTTTCCCTGTCGGGTTATCTATTAAACGTCAATCCTGGCGTATTTAGCATGGGTTTCGATGAACTCCCTGCGTGGCGGAACATCATCACCCATAAGC
>PMIG01000157.1 GCA_003157055.1 Bacteroidales bacterium
GATAAAATAGTATTTTATAGAATGGTAACGAGTATTACTTTATCAATTATTTCAGATAAATAACTTTAAGATTGCATATCTGTGATGTCCCTGACAGTCGTATAATATATATTCCTCCTTTCACCATTTCGCTCAGTGAGCTCTTGTTGCCCCATTCAACAGAGTATGACCCAGGTTCAAAAATCTTATCTGCAAGAGTCTCCATCAACCTGCCCTGCAAGTCATATACTTCAAGCTTGTACCTTCCAGGTCGATTGATTTCAATCCATATAGTTGTATAATCCCTGAAAGGATTTGGGAAACAGCTCAGCTTAGATCCGGCTGAAGGATTTGCATCGGTGGAAGCCACATCAGTCAGGAAGTTCCTTTCTCCCGGAGTACCTCCATCAGTTCCGGCTTTCCAGTTTTTACCTGCATTATTGTCCAAAAATGGGCTGAGCAATGCAATAGTAGATCCTGTTCCGTTGGCATCAGTCGGCCAGGGGGATTTTGTAGTGAACTTCACAAAGTCGACAAGATTTCCCTGGGGATCATAAAGATTAACATCATCTCCGGAACTGCTAAGGCCAAAATTCATATTTCCTGTTGCATTCTTTACTTTAGGATATACCAGACTGAAAGCTGCAATATCACGACAAACCACAGTGAACATGCCTGGTGAAAGTACTAAGTCGGAAGTAAAAGTATAGCCAGCTTCCGGACCTGAGTCGCTGATAATCCAGTTCTTAAGATTTACTGATGCGTTTCCCGCATTATAAAGCTCAACCCAGTCTTTGGAATCATTTGCGGGGGATGATTTATAGTTGATCTCATTTATAACTATAATATTATCACTGCTTGTTGATGCGGCAAATACAGCACTAAAAATACCAGTTGCTGCCATGTTATAACTAATTGTTCTTGAGTAGTTTATCGTACCGCTTCTTTCCCACCTGACAAATTTATATCCGGGGGCCGGAATTGCAGTAAGTTCTATGGGTATATCTTTAAAGTAAACACCCGTAAAGGGATACTTATCAGGAATGACAGTATTTACCATTACTTTGCCCATGCCCGGGCTATTTATCTCTATATATATTTCAAGAGTTACACCGAGTCCCAGTACGGATTTCATTTGATCCCTGGCATAATCGGGACGGTAAGTGGCATAGTTCTTAATAACTGTGAGATTATTCAGCCAATTGCTGTAACTCAGACCCCAGCGTGTGAGATGATCATTGATTTCTGGAAGATATATCTGTTTCAGCGAATCGACTGTTGCACATACCTTTTCAGTGGAGAAGCTGGTATTTATTCTGTCGGCATACTGATTTACAAAATCTTTTCTGAAGCCTGGGTTTGTCATCATCCTTCTGAAAAGCAGGGTTGACCATGGAGGATTTGGCCATCCGGGGCCATCCGAGGCCAGTGCAAACTCGAGGGTATTGAATGTATATGCCGAATTCTCCCAGATAGAGAATCCGAAGTCTGTATCATAAATGATCCATCTCCAGAGACTGGAGGAACTGTTTGTGTTCCAGTATCTGATGTTATTTCCTGGCCAGTCTTTGTTATTGATATATATTTCGGTAAGTTGATACTGAATAAAGTTGTCTATATCTATTTTATTGCTGACCTGAAGGTAATTCTGATCTGTCTCGAGAGTATTCAGATTCAGAAAACTTGTCAGCTGGAGGTATCCTGCATTAGACCCATCAAGGATATCACTATTGTTTTCAAGGAGGTTTACATTATCAGGATTTACGAAGTGGTTTTCAGCCAAGAAATTGGTATTTACTTTTTCTCGTATATCAAGTATTCCCCAGTATTCGCCATTTATGTAAACTATTGCAGGTTGAGATGCCATTCGGTCTAAATCCATATCTTTTACCANNTTGCCGTATTCCTTGCGGGCAAAAAGCGCTAATGATTTCTGAGGCCGGGCACGGGACCAGGACCCGAAGATCTTTATCCCTATATCCTGGTCGATTTGCTTAACTCCGTTAACATCATAAAATTCCATATGGGCTTTCCTTTCCCAGTCCTGCCAGAAGTTTGCTCCGTAATTTGGATCGGAAGGAGATGCATTCGGCCCCAGAACATAAATGCCGGTATTGTAATCCCATAGATTCTCCGGATTAGTGCTCAGGCTTACGACAGGAAGGGTATGATGCTTTATCATGTATGTGTTAGTGCAGATCAAACCCGGTAGTTTCAGGGGATTAAACGTTCTTGCCCGGATAGCGATATTTTTTGAAATGTGTATTGGATTCTTATATAGCGAGTCTTGTCTGGTCGGTTCAGACCCGTCAATTGTAAAGAAAATTGAATCTGCCGGATTTTCAGATGAAAGCTGAAGGTCAAATGCTCCAGCAAAATAACCACCCTTTACGGAAAATCTCACCGTATCGTTGCTTGCAAGTGTGGTCTCCCCGGATGTGATATTGGCACTGCCGGGAGTAGGAGATGTAAAATAAAACCAGGAATTATTCCCATCGGGTTTCCGGCCATATGAAACATCTGCCGGCAGAGGAATTGGTGGTACAGAATCGATTATTGAAGAATCGTGACTTGAAAAAATA
>PMIG01000146.1 GCA_003157055.1 Bacteroidales bacterium
TTTTTCCAGCAGGCAACTGCCTGTGCCCAGAAGCTTACAAGTGTTTCACTTCTGCTTAGATAATAATCGTTATTAGTAAATATGCTCTCTTTCTTTTTAAAATTAAAATAGAGATACTCTTCCTTTACTATATACCTTGTCCCCCAGGTTGATTTTACAATCGGTTTACGGTATCCCCAGGATTCTCCATCGATGCTCTTATAAACCTTATCCGGTGGACCATAAATAAGGTATATCATTCCACGTTCAGTACGCCATCCTTCCTTGTAGGAGGTGAAGTACATATCTGCATACTGCACCCTGGTATAATAGATCCTGATAAGTTCACGTGCTTTATCGACATTATTTGCGCACTTGATCCAGAACTCGTCGAGAGCTAATTTTGGCCTGGGTGCTGACCTCATCTGATCAAGTTCATCCGGAGTTGCAAGGTAGGCGAGAGGCTCAATCATCGCTTCTGGTGTGTTCATTCCGGGGAAGGATGGACCTAAGTTCATAAAGGCAAATCCTTCAGCCTTATCTCTTCCGATTGTACACATATAGATACCCTCTTTCGGGAACATCATTGGAAGCGTATCGGAATAAGGCAAAACCACAGTCGTATCGGGACCGTAATCGATTGTTTTTTCGGGCAGAAGTATTGCAGGAGGATCCGGTATCAGCCTGAATGGTTTATAAAAAGAAACATACAGCGAATCAGGCTTACCCCTCAGGTAAACCAGGTTGACAAATTCATCCTTTCTGATGACTGGTTCGAAAAGCTCATTCTTTTGGAAATAATCTAAAGCCAGGAAATTGTACTTGTTGATATCCGACAATGTGTTAAACGGGACGAAAGCCTGCACCACCAATAAACGGAGCCTGTCAAGAATCTTGACTTCGGCAATATATTCAGTTCCTTTTTTGACTTTAAGAGGAATCTCATATAAGTATTCCAGTTTTCCTGCTACTTTTTCTATGCTTAAATCGACGTGTGCAGTATCAGCAAGAACTCTCCCCTGGCTTGTACTGAAAAGCTTTACGGTAATAATCATTTCTGACGTTGGCCGACCTGTCGGGTTGGCTTCCGAGAAAAAGAGCTCATTGCCGGAGAATTTTACATCCAGCATAGACCTGTCGTCGGACTGGTTGGTAATATTATATTGCGGTGCAATGGGATTCTTAGTTGGATTATACAGATATGAAAGATCCTTGTTGTCGGATACTGTCTGGGTAGTCTTGCAGGAGACAAACACCAATGCCGTGATTATCAGTCCGGGTATAATCCTGAGAAAACATTTTATGACAGCTTTATTCATATAGAGATCAATTACACGTGCTCTTTCCATACGATCCTGATCCTGCAAAGTTCTTTGTTGTCAGCGATCCTGATGACGGAGTGGTTGACTATACTTTTATTTTCAACATCCTGAGAAGATCTGATAAAAATTTCATCATCGAACATCGATTCGGCAAGATAGTTTATTTCTGCCGAACATGGAAGATGGTTCATAGTGAAATTGAGATCATAAGAATCGCAGATCCACTTGATATAATTGGCATTGTTTGTATGCAGGTTAACATCAAGGTCACTGACTTTAACCCTGAAAGGACCAGCAGAATTTCCGCTTTCAGCTGACTCTTGTAGCTTTTCCGGATTTCTTGCTGAGGTCGGGATGACAAGGTTGCTGTCGTTATATTGACTTAGCAGCCCGTCAGGCCGCTGTATTTTTTTCGTTGTCCGGTCTATTATCAGCCATGATGATACCGCGGAAGCAATCATCCTCCCGTCAGGGAATTGAAGTTCGTAATTTCTCATGGCAAAGAGCTTATCAGTGCCATTTGGCCAGGTTCTGATAATTATTTTATCGCCCCAGGAGGGCCACCGGGTTATTTCAGCGTACATCCTTGAGAGCACCCAGAACTGGTTTCTTTTCAGAAGGTCGTCTCTTCCGAAACCCAGCAATACTGCATGGTCAGATGCTATATCCTGCATGTAGTTGAACATGGAATGGAGGGTTAACCGGCTATCAGGTCCAGTGTCATAGACATGAATGGTATAGTTCTTTTCAAGTTGCCTCAGAGCCATCCTTAACTATTATTTTTTAAGAAAACTTCAACTTCATCTGTATATTGTTCCCATTTCTCCATTTCTTCATTCAGAAGTTCCTTTAGCTCCTGGTACCTTTTAAAAAAGTCCTCTGCTTCAGCTTGTTCATTGCTCCCTGTAGCAAAAGATTTATCAAGTCCCGAGATCTCATTTTCTATTTTTTCAATTACCTTTTCTGAATCTTCGAGTTTTTTTCTAAGCTTCCTCAGGTTGCGGTCATATTCCTTCTTTTCGAGGTATCTCAGTTTATTTGATGAAATATTCTCCAGTTGCATTTCCTTTTTTCCGGCATCCTTCTTTTCGATCTCCCTGAGGTTATCGATTTTCTTTTTTCTCAGGAAATCGTAAATTCCTCCAAGGTGTTCTTTAATCCTGTTATGGCGGAATTCATAAACTTTATCGACGATGCAGTTAAGAAAGTCGCGGTCATGTGANNGGTTCGAGAAGCAGCCTAACCAGCGCAAGCCGTGACCTTTCGCCGCCAGAAAGGACCTTGACTTTTTTATCGATTTCCTCGCCGCGGAAAAGAAAAGCGGCAAGCAGATCCCTCATCTTCGACCTGATATCTCCTTTAGCAATATCATCAATAGTCTCGAAAACTGTCTTTTCACCATTCAGAAGCTCATCCTGGTTCTGGGCAAAATAACCGATTTTAACATTATGCCCTATCTTAAGTGAACCCTCATAATCAAGTTCTCCGATTATGATCCTTGAAAAAGTCGTTTTCCCTTCACCGTTACGACCCACAAATGCCACCTTATCTCCCCTGTGGATCTTGAAATCGATATGCTGCAGAACATTAAGGGATCCGAAGCTCTTTGACAGGTTTTCAGCTTCTACGACATTGGTCCCGGAGTGGGGCGAGGGAGGAAACCTGAGGTTCATTGCGCTCATATCCTCTTCGTCGACTTCAAGCCTTTCAACCTTATTCAGCTGCTTTATTTTTGACTGGACCTGAACGGCTTTCGTGGCTTTATACCGGAATCTTTCGATGAATTTCTCGGTATCATCTATCATCTTCTGCTGATTCTTGTAGGCTGCCATCTGCTGTTCCCGTCTCTCTTTCCTGAGTTCGACAAACTTTGACCAGGAAGCCTTATAATCATATATCTTCCCCAGCGATATCTCTATTGTCCTGGTTGTCACATTATCAAGAAATGCCCTATCGTGTGAAACCAGAAGAACGGCACCCTTATATGCTGACAGGAAAGATTCGAGCCACTGAATAGATTCGATATCAAGGTGGTTTGTTGGTTCGTCGAGCAGGAAAAGTGATGGTTTTTTCAGAAGTATTTTTGCCAGTTCCACTCTCATCCTCCATCCGCCGCTAAGCTCTTTCGTCGGCCTGTCAAAATCAGTTCTTTCAAAACCGAGGCCTATAAGAGTCTTTTCGGCTTCAGCCATGTAATTGCTTCCTCCCAGCATCCTGTATCGCTCATCTATAACTGACAGATAGTCGCAGAGCTTCAGGTACTCAGCCGATTCGTAGTCAGTTCTGCTCGCTATTTCTAAGCTGCAATGCTCAATTTCTTCGGAGAGCCCGGTGACCTCGGCAAAGGCAGTTATCACTTCATTTAAAACCGTGGTTGTATCATCGACCTTCATCTGCTGGGGAAGATAACCAATGGTAACCTCCCGTGACATGTCAACCAGTCCCGAAGTGGGACTCTGCAAACCAGCTATTATCCTAAGAAGCGTGGATTTTCCGGATCCGTTTTTGCCAGCGAGGCCAATCCGGTCCTGATCATTAATCAGGAAGGAAATATTTGTAAGAAGGTCGAAGCTTCCAAACGAAACCGAAAGATCCTGAACAGAAACCATTACATATAAAATTGACGCAAATATAGAAAAAGTAAGCCACCCTCAGAAGCCCATGATTTTAACAGGAGAAAAATCCTTGATGCAGTAGCACGTTTTAATTACCTTTGTGTGCCTGATCTAAGGGGAGTTTTTACACCGGTTTTACATTCAGGAAGAATATTAAATTCAGGCAAAAAACGATTAAATAAAAATCAGGAAGTGGGAAGGAAGAAAGAGTTGCCTTTGCTTGAAAAGGTTCTGATAACTGATATAGGTTCTGAAGGAAATGCCATTGCCAGGGTTAACAATCAGGTGGTTTTTGTTCCGATGCTCATTCCGGGTGATGTTGTCGATATTAAGGTCCGGAAGAAAAGGAAAAAATTCCTTGAGGGAAGGGTTATCAGATTTCATGAATACTCATCTGATCGGATTGCGCCCTTATGCAGGCATTTCGGCGTTTGCGGAGGTTGCAGCTGGCAGCATCTGCCATACAATCTTCAGCTAAAATACAAACAGAAGCAGGTTACCGATAACCTGACCCGTATTGGCAAGGTTGAGCTGCCGCCAGTAAATCCGATTTTAGGATCGGCAAACGTTTTTTATTACCGGAATAAGCTTGAATTTACATTTTCTGACAAACGCTGGCTTACGCGGGAAGAGTTGAACTCGGATACAGATTTTGAAAAAGAAGATGCCCTGGGTTTTCATATTCCCGGCCTTTTCGATAAGGTGCTTGATATAAAAGAGTGCTATTTGCAGCCCGACCCGTCAAATGCAATCCGGGATGCGGTCAGGAGGTATGCTCACCGGAATGCTCTTTCTTTTTTCAATCTCCGCCAGCAGAGTGGTTTTCTAAGAAACCTCATTATCAGGAATTCAGGTGACGGTAAGGTAATGGTCATTGTAGTATTTTTCCTCGATGAAAAGGAGAGGAGGGAAGGACTCCTGGATTACATTGCATCGGAATTTTCAATGGTTACATCACTCTTTTATATAATCAATAACAAAAAGAATGATTCTATTACTGATCAGACGCCTGTCCTTTATAAGGGCGAAGATCACCTGGTCGAGGAGATGGATGGGCTCAGGTTCAGGATAGGCCCTAAATCATTTTATCAGACAAACACACTGCAGGCCAGGGAGCTTTATCGGATTGCGCGCGATTTTGCGGGGTTGACAGGCAGAGAAATTGTTTATGATCTTTATACCGGGACAGGTACTATTGCAAACTTCGTAGCATCATCGGCGCAAAAAGTGATCGGTATTGAATATGTTGAAGATGCCGTGAAGGATGCCGCTATCAATTCGAAGATGAATGACATCAAAAACTGTGTCTTCTTTGCCGGAGATATTAAAGAAGTCCTTAATGAACAGTTTATGGAGATAAATGGACATCCCGATGTGATCATCACAGATCCGCCCAGAGCCGGCATGCATGAAGATGTTGTTCAGACAATATTGTCTGCCGCTCCTTCCAGGGTTGTTTATATAAGCTGCAACCCGTCGACACAGGCACGCGATATCCTGTATCTATCTGAAAAATATGATGTTGTTAAAGTCCAGCCTGTCGATATGTTCCCGCATACGCACCATGTCGAAAATGCCATGCTGCTGATCAGAAAGGAGCCTGTCCCGCGTTTCGGAGGAAAAGAAAATTAATGTATCTTTAGCATTCATGGGGTATAAAACAGTTGATGAGCAACAAAAGACAAAATGGTCCTGTTATTGATCCGCTGATAAATACTGACAGGCTTGATGATCACCTTGCAAGCCTGAGGTATGCGAGGATAATTCAAAGGGCTCTCATGCCTGATCCCGACCTTCTCAAATCGGTTTTCAGGGATCATTTCGTTCTCTTTCTGCCACGGGACATTGTCAGCGGTGATTTCTACTACGTGCTGCGTAACAGCTCTTTTATATGTGTTGCTGCCGGTGATTGTACCGGTCATGGAGTGCCGGGAGCTCTTCTGAGCATCCTTGGGATCAGCTTCCTTAATGATATACTTCAGTTGCGGAGCGATATGAAGGCAAACAGAGTACTTAATATGATGAGAGAAAAGATAATGAAGGCGCTTCACCAGACTGGCGATAAAGCTGATACGAAAGACAGCATTGATATAGGATTGGTGATCATCGACTGCAATACAGGTGCTATTCAGTTTTCAGGTGCCAACAGGCCTCTCATAAGGGTGAGGAACGGAGAAATTGCCGAATTCAAGCCGGATAAGATGACAATCGGTCTTGCTCCCTTGAAAGAGCATTCCTTTACCAATCAGCAGATAAACTCTTTGCCCGGCGATACCTTTTATCTTTTCTCTGACGGGTATTCAGACCAATTTGGGGAGATAACTGACAAAAAATTCAAGCACAAGCATCTAAAGGCAGTAATAAGTTCAGTTGCCGGACTTACCCTGAACAATCAAAAAGAGATACTTGAAAGCACATTTCATGAGTGGAAGGGAAACACGCAGCAGATAGACGATATCCTGGTATTTGGTTTTCAATTATAATTAGAGTTTTATGATGAAACTGGCAGCTTTCAGAATCAGGAATTTCAGGTCGATCGTGGATACCGGATGGCAATCTATTTCTCCTGATAACATAACCTGCCTAATCGGTCAGAACGAATCAGGGAAGACTTCGGTTCTTGAAGGTCTGAAAGTGTTTTATACGGGCTTGATATCTGAAGACGTTCTCCGCAGCGACCTCTCTCTGCCTGAAGTCAGCTGCAGGTTCACGATTCCGGAAGGATGGCTGCTGAAGGTTACCAATAATCCCGGAACTGAATTGAAAGAACTGCTTGCAGGGCTGACCCATATTGAGCTGACACGGGCGTGGATCGCCGATCTTTCATCGGTGATAGTAGTAAGCGGTGAGATCAGTCAATACCTCAATTCACTTGAAGATGCCTGGAGGCTTTACCTGAATGATGTCACCATAAAACTACAGCAGGAGATAAACCAGATAAACGAGCTTGAAAATACCCGGGCTGATCTTATAAAAACAGAATCAGATATCAGAACAAAAATTGCAGAAAACGAACCGGCCCGGAGAGGGTTGAGGTTTTTTAGCAAAAAGCCTTCTGAAAGTGTTTCAGTACAGAGCCCGGGTCTGAAAAACCTGTTAAACGAAACCAGGAAGCGAAAAGAGGAAATATCGAACGATCTACTGGGCAGACAGGCGATGAAAAAAGCCGGTGAATCATGGAAGAGGCTGAAGGAGAAATATGATCTGCTCAATGGTCATCTTGCTGAGTTGTCGGTGAAGCTTGAAGAACGCCATCAGAAGATGACCCTTTTAATGAGGCCGGTTGATGACGATGACGATCTTGAATGGAAAGAAGTTCTTCAGGATTACAGGAAAACAAGGAGTGAAAGGGACCAGCTAAAAGCGGAGCTCGACAGGCACATTGCCATGTCAGGCTATATAATGGATGGATCGAATGAAGAGGATGCCGCTGTCAGGGTAAATGAAATAATACAATCATATAAATCTGAATACAACAGCGAGATTCTTGGCAAAAAATATTTTGAATTCTGCCCTGTATTTGAGCTATTTGAGGATTTTGGCAGTCTTCTTCCGAACCGTATCGATATGGAGGATATTATTACGGGAAATGAGCAGGTAGAAGGATATAAGGCGGCCCGTAATTTCCTATCTATAGCACAGCTTGATTACTCCTTCTTTCAGCAACCATCAAGCAGGATACTTAAGCAGAAAATTGAAAACCTGAACCAGTCTCTTACACACAATTTTCAGGATTTCTGGCAGCAGTCAATAGGCCGAAACAATAAGATTCACATACAATTTGAACTGGATCATTACAGTGCATCCTATGGTGACAAAGCCGGCAAGCCCTACCTCGAATTCTGGATCAAGGATGAAGGGGAAAGACTATATCCCAAGCAGAGAAGCCGCGGAGTTCGCTGGTTCCTTTCCTTTTACATGGAGCTAAAGGCTTCGGCAAATGTAAATAAGCAGATGGTTTTACTGGTCGATGAACCGGGAGTAAGCCTGCATGCGAGGGCACAGGAGGATGTTCTCAAGGTATTTGAGGATATCAAGGAAAAGATACAGGTGATATATACCACACATTCCCCGCATCTTGTAGAAATAAACAAGCTTCACCGGGTACTGGCTGTCCAGAGGGATGATCTTGACAGCCTGAGGAGCACAACGCGTATTCTTGATCCGCTAAGTCTGTCTGCTGCTTCTCCCGATACACTCAGCCCGCTTCAGAGTATCCTGGGTAATCCTTTGGCAGGTGAAGGTTTCTCGAATAAAAAATTCAACCTGGTCATCAACAATACCGGATCCTTCTATATCCTAAATGCGATAATTTATCTCATGGGCTTCAAGGGAAAGATAAGCGTGATTCCTTCAACAGGTGTTTCAAACATACCCTTATTATGTAATATCCTGATGGGATGGGGACTCGATTTTGCTGTGATACTTTTTGATAATGAAAATGAGATAAGGATAGGGGAGCTTTTAAAGGAATCTCTTTATAAAACAGATTCCGACAACCGGGAGATGATTCTCAAAATGAAGGATGGGGTTCATGATTCCGAGGACCTCTTATCGACACTGGATTTTAAAAATTTTATCCTTAAATCTAGGGAGGGAATAACTGTTTCAAACTCTGAGTTTGTGCGTGAACACGAGATGCCGAGGAACTTTCTCTTCTCGCGCTTCTTGTCCGATGTGAAGGCCGGATTGATTAAAATACAGGATTTTGACGAAGAGAGTACCGAGAATTTCCGAATGGTAATAGGGATGTTCAAAGTGTTGAAATAAGTAGGTAATTATTTTGCACTTACTACTTGTTTTTCTATTTTTGTCGCGCTCGCAGAACAAAGCCTCTTTAGCTGAAGCTACGGAGGGCAAAGGGAGAGATGGGTGAGTGGCTTAAACCA
>PMIG01000314.1 GCA_003157055.1 Bacteroidales bacterium
AAGTGGTGGTGATAAATGTCACAGGTGGCGAGAGGACGATTCTGAATGTGGAGATGGAAAGGGCATGATAAAGAACGGCGACCGGTTACCGGCGTCAGGAGACCGGAGATCGGTCTGTCTTTACCGGCAGAATAAAAAGAAGAGCTGCAAATAGCAGCTCTTCTATTATACGGGAGAAATGTAAAGGAATGCGGAAGGGAATGTAACCTTTATAGTCCGAGTCAGTTGTTTGTAGCTCTTTCTTAAAACCTGAATCCCAGAGTGGCCTGGTACCAGACATTTTTNNTCTTGCGCCAAGTACAAATTGGTCGAAGTTAATATCAATACCACCTATAAAACACAGTACGCTTTTATCATTATCAAAACTCTGCTCCTGAGTGCTGGTAAAATTTCCACTTGTAAATACATCTTTTTGTTTCACGAGGAAAGAATAATCAGGTCCTGCAAGCAGTGTCACAAGTGCACTTGGTTTAAGTGCAAATAGCAGGGGAACATCTATATAATTTGTGGTATGGGTAAATTCATAAGGAACAGTAAGGATTGTGCCTGATGACTTGTATCCTTTTTGAGAAAATAAAATTTCAGGTTGAAAACCTATATATTTCCCGAAAGGGATTGATAAAAAGGCACCGGCAGCAAAACCAACTTTTAAATCAGCATTAAATTCCTGATCTTTTGAGTCATAAATGTTTGAAAGATTTATCCCCGCTTTCAGGCCAAAATGGAGGTCATTACGCAAATCAGAACTGTTATCCTGAGCGCTCATAATGTTAGCCATGAAGATAATTGTCGCCATTATTAAAAAATACTTTTTCATTATTATTAGTTTTAAGTTTCCGAGTAAATTACTCGCTAACAAAAGTATGTCTCCCTGCTCCATGGATAGTTATATTTTTCTATAAATAACTTACATAATTCACACATATATATAAATCAAGCCGGAAGCATTATGCAATTTCTGTTTATCCAATCCGCTATTTATAATAACAATAGGTTAAGATTTGAAGAAACAGAAGCTGTTTGTCCGGCAATAAAGGTTTAAGAAGGAAGACAAAAGACACCCGCCCGAACGACTTAAGTCATTCAGTCGGGCGGGAAAGTCACAAGATAAAAGTTGAAGAAGGCAAAGACCATTTGAAGAATCAAAAAGTGTAATAAAAATATTCCGGGATTTTTCTTTTATATAAAAGAGCAAAAATATACTCACTTCAGGCTAATGGCTTCCTCAACATGATCAACAGTAAGCTTTATTGCGTCTTCATATTTGTTAATATTCAGATAGATCATATTTGCCTGGTCGCTGTAGATACCTGTCAGAATCTGATTCCTGATCCTGAAATTCCCGGGTTTTTTATCTGAATGATATATAAGATTCAGACAGATTTCATAACTGTCAATTGAAACATCTGACAGTTTGCCCGAAAGTAATTTATGGTTAATGTAAATCCGGACCCTGTCGTTGAAATATTTATTGAGCATCTCACGGGGAATTCCTGTAGTATCATTATTCTTCCCTGGTTTAAACTCAGGGTAATACAGTTTATAATCCCGCTGGAAATCATCATAATACATTCTGAAGAATACTTTTAAAGTATCACTATCATGAACCTGGTTTATTGTGGTCAGTGTTACATGCACCGGGTGGAAGAAAAGAAATATATTTAATGTCAGGACTTTTAACATCTCATTGAAATTTCATTTCAGGATAATAACCCATTAAATATTATTCTTTTAAAAGTAAGGTTTCCTCTTTGTGTTCAGAAGTAAATTTTGTCTCTGATTCATAATGCCCGCTCCAGACAATAGTAAGGTTTTCCACGTTACTGTATAATCCGGTAAGTATGGTATTTCTTATGGTAATACTTTTCAGTTTCTTGTCCACACGGTATAATATATTGAACCTTATATCCCCGGCATCCTCTTCCATCTTCAGCAACTTACCGATAACCTGTTTCTTATTTGCATAGATGTTTATTTTTGAATTTAAATAATTGTTAGCCATATCAGCGGGGAAGGGTCTGAAACTCCTCAAATCCTCGAGATCCAAATCATCAAAGATAGTTTGCTGGTAATCGCGGAGAAAAAGTTCATAATTCAGTCTGACAGATACTTTAAGCGAATCTGTGCCCTGTACATGTTCAATACTGGTAAATGTCACAGGCACCTGCTGAAGGAGTATCAGTATTGGTATAGTCAATATCTTTAACACAATATCTTCTTTACTTGATATAAAGATATTTAATAAAAAAGATCAGGTGCATTTATACTGATCCGCTTTTTCGATGGTTTCAACGGAATTGAATATTGTCCGATTCAATTTACCGGTCTTTTATTTTCCAACTATCCTGCTTCGCCTTTCAAGCAGGATAGTGTCTCTCCAGCCGCCATCCATTTTCCCGATCTTCTCCCGGTATCCGACTTCTCTGAAGCCAAGGGCCTTATGCAATTTCAGACTTGCATCGTTCTCGCGAAAAATGCTTGCCTGGAGAGTCCAGATGCCCTCTTTCTCGCTTTCGGAGATAAGGGTCTCCAGGAGCCTGGTCCCGATTTTTTGTTCTTTGAACTTATTTGAAACATATACACTAACCTCGGCCACACCTGAATAAACAGAACGTCCGGAAACAGGCGTTAATGCAGCCCATCCGATTATCTCATTTTCATGGCATGCAACAATCCTGCATTTTTTCAGGTGCGCGGAGTTCCATTCGTCCCAAGGCGGGATCTCTTTTTGAAATGTTGCATTACCGGTTTCAATTCCCTCCCTGTAAATACCGGCAACGTCAATCCAGTCTTCTTTTTCCAGTGGTCTTAGCCCGAGTTCCATTTCTTGATAATGGGAAATTGTTTATTGGTTAAAAATGCCCGGATTGGCTATTTCTCTTTATTTATAAGTTCATCAATCTCCGAAAGATGCAATTTAAGATGCCTGTTGAAATCGACAATCATTGTCTCAAGGGTAATTGTCTTGCCTGGCCCTGAAATCCATTCGCTGCCAAGCTTATCATCATTGACATTTTTGATTACATGACAAAAATGCAGGAGTGAATACTTCCAAAGCCGGATCATTGCCGTCCAATCCTCATTCTGATAATCCTGAATTGC
>PMIG01000298.1:0-2565 GCA_003157055.1 Bacteroidales bacterium
AATGCCGCCCAGATATGGAACCACACTTTTTATTTTGAATCTTTTTCCAAAGCAGGGAAGAGAGTACCAGATTGAAAACTGGCTGAAGCAATTAATAAATCATTCGGATCGTTTGATGCCTTTAAAGAGCAATTTACCAAGGCTGCATCCACTCTGTTCGGCGCAGGCTGGGCATGGCTTGCAAAAAGCGAAGATGGTTCACTCCAGATAATTCAGGAATCAAATGCCGGGAATCCTCTGAAAAAAGGGCTTAAGCCACTGTTAACATGCGATGTATGGGAACATGCGTATTATATCGATTACAGGAACAGGAGACCGGATTATATAAAGTCATTCTGGGAAATAATCGACTGGAATGTGATATCCGGACGCTTTTAAAGTAATTTGAATAACATTAAGCAGCATAATGTCAGGAATTACAGTTCCAGACAATTTTATTAACATCAATATCTCTTTAACTTATCATGAAAAAAATCCTGTACTCTTTTTTGTGCCTGTGCTTTGCATATGCTAACCTTGCCGGTCAGCAGTCGAAAGTTGTCGACCGGATCATAGAACTTGGCAAAACTGATAACCGCACTATGCATCATCTTGATGTTCTTACAAATCGATTTGGTGGACGCATTACCGGATCTGATGCTTATACCAATGCTGCACTCTGGTGCGCTTCGGAATTTAAAAAATGGGGCATGGAAGTTATTATGGATGAGGCAGGTACTCTTCCGGTGGGCTTTGACCGGGGACCATGGTTCGGCCGTCTTCTTTCCGATAATGGTATGGATCTTCACTTTGCTACACCATCGTATACATCAGGTACAAAAGGCGTTGAGCGCGGTCGTGTCTTTATTGAACCAAAAACCAGGGATGAGTTTGATCACATGAAGGGAGCACTTAAAGGTGCCTGGGTGCTTATCGGCGGCAAGAACACCGGATGGCCTATTGATTTTTCTCAGCATGCCGATTCAATCAGAGCTAAAGTTATGGTTTACAATGATTCCATTTCAAAGCTAAACCGGGAAATAACCAGGCAGAATTTTGAGAACCGCGATAAACCTCAGAAAGATCTTATCCCACTTAAAGAGGAACCGGCTCTATTTTATCGCGAAATGTGCGAAGCCGGAATACTGGGAGTAATACAATCCGCTGCTGTTCCTATAAGGGCGCTCTATGACAGGAAAAATATTGATAAACTTATGTTCGAGACACTACCGACAGTGTGTGATATAAAACTAGATGAGAACCAGTATTCGATTATAGAAAAGATGGTTAAGGAACGAAGGTATTTCCTCCTTGAATTTGACATTCGGAACCATTTCATTCCTGGTCCGGTAAAATATCATAATGTCATCGGTGTGATCAGGGGTACCCAGTATCCTGATGAATATGTAATGATGGGTGGTCACCTCGACTCATATGATGTCGCAACAGGTGCAGTTGACGATGGCTCGGGAGCAACTCCGACAATGGAAGCTGCCAGACTGATCATGGCTGCCGGAGGAAAGCCCAAACGAACAATTCTCGTATGCCTGTGGGCAGGCGAGGAATTCGGCCTTTATGGCTCAAAGCACTGGGTTGAATCTAATATGGAGAAGCTTCCAAAAATTTCCAACTATTTTAATCGCGACGGCGGACCTACAGCACCTATCGGTCTGAATGTTCCTGAAGCTATGTATGACGATTTTGATAAGATTTGCAAACCTCTCAATGATATAAATCCGGATTTCCCGTTTAAATTGGTCAGGAACACTCAGCCTCCCAGGCCAAGACCAACTACAGCAGGAGGATCAGATCATGCTTATTTTGCAATGAACGGGGTGCCAACACTGTATTTCGATCAACCCGATTCCAAGGGCTATGATTTTAATTACGGAGAGATATGGCATACCGAGAATGATTACTATAACAAGAGTATTCCTGAATACCAGGAGCATGCCTCAGTGGTGACGGCAGTTGTGGTATATGGTCTTGCAAACCTTGACCACTTGCTTTCGAGAAAAGGACTCTATGCTGAAACTGATGAAAAGAAATAGTTTGGAATTAAAATGAATTGAAGATGAACTTAAGGGAACTTGTTCTTAAAACCCGTTCATACAGACGGTTTGATGAGTCTTATAGAATTGATTATAAAACACTTGAGAATCTGGTTGACCTGGCAAGACTCTCTGCATCCGGAGCAAACCGCCAGCCATTAAAGTATCTTATTTATAATTCTACCGAAGATTGTGCCCGGGTATATCCATTCTTAATATGGGCTGCCTACCTGAAAGACTGGGACGGACCGGATATAGGGGAACGGCCTGCCGGATATATTATCATGCTTGGCGACAAATCAATAGCAGAAGGATTCGGGGTTGACCACGGCATTGCAGCTCAGAGCATTATGCTGGGAGCAAGCGAGGCTGGTCTCGGAGGATGCATGATAGCTTCCATAAGACGCGATCAGCTACGTTCAGAATTTTCAATTCCTGAAATTTTTGATATACTTCTCATTCTTGCTCTCGGGAAACCTGTCGAAGAGATTATTATTGATGAGATGAAGGATGGTGACGTCAAATATTGGAGGGA
>PMIG01000298.1:2570-3017 GCA_003157055.1 Bacteroidales bacterium
TGAAATTCCTCTGCCAAATGCCCATATCTTTATTAACAGATCTTTATCATCGGTAAGCAATGAAGATGGAAGGTTTGCATTTTATGCGGCTAAGAACGATACCGTTATATTCAGTCTTCTTGGCTATAAGCCACTATTCTTTCACATCAGCGATACTCTCTCCGGAAGAGAATTCGTCGCGGGTATTTATATGTGTGCCGACACTGTGTCGATTGATGAAGTGGTGATTCTTCCAAGACTTGCAAACCTAAAATCCGATATATTCAATCCGCGAAGCGAGAAAAGCAGGCAAAACCAGAATGCCAGCAATAACCTGGAACTTTCTGCATACCAGGCCAGAATGAACCAGAATAAACTTGGTGATCCTTCTACTAATTATGAGGTGCTCAGACAGAGACAGAAGGATGATGCATATACGAAAGGTCAGATTCCATCTGACAGGATAGT